>NZ_SMMB01000709.1 GCF_009711365.1 Xanthovirga aplysinae
GCTGTTAAATGTAAAGTTGTAAATGGTAAAATTTAGGAAGTTGAATATGAGAAAAGTTCTACTGATGGGTTTTGTCCTGCTGTTAGCAGGTTTGACAAATGCCCATGCACAGGAAAAGAAGATTACCGGTACGGTCACTTCTGAAGAGGAAGGCTGGGAACTACCTGGAGTAAATGTAGTGATCAAAGGTACTACTGAAGGTACCATTACAGATATGATGGGGAATTATGCCCTTGATGCAGAGGAAGGACAAACTTTGGTATTCTCATTTATTGGTTATGCCTCCCAGGAAATTGTGGTAGGTACGGAAAATACAATAGATGTAGTTTTGGGAGCTGATGTAAAGCAATTGGATGATGTTGTAGTAACGGCTTTGGGCATCGAGCGTGAGGAGAAATCTTTAGGTTATGCTGTACAAGAAATTGGTGGAGATGCGGTAACCAAGGCAAAAGACTCAAACATTGCTACCGCATTATCTGGCAAGGTAGCCGGTGTGCAAATTAAAGCCCCGGCAACAATGGGTGGTTCTGCCAATGTGGTAATTAGAGGTAATAGCTCCCTAACAGGAAATAACCAGGCCCTATTTGTGGTAGATGGTGTTCCAGTAGATAATGGAACATATAATGTTGATAACCAGACTATAGGGGCTGGAGGATATGATTACGGTAATCTCGCTGCAGATATTAACCCGGATGATATTGAATCGATTTCGGTTTTAAAGGGTGCTGCTGCTTCTGCGCTTTACGGTTCTCGTGCGGCCAATGGTGTGATTTTGATTACGACCAAAAAAGGTGCAAGCAGAAAAGGGGTTGGAGTAACAATTAATTCTGGTGTTACAATGAGTAAAATCAACAGGAATACCTTACCTTCCTACCAGAAAGAATATGGCGCTGGTTATGCCCCTGAGTTTACCAATAGTGTAGATGGAGTCCCTGTAGTGAACACCGCTGATGATGCCTCATGGGGACCTAAATTTGACGGTCAGCCTGTTATCCATTGGGATGCTTTGGACCCTACTTCTTCAAATTTCATGGAAACCAGACCTTGGTCTGCTCCTAATTCGGATCCTTCGGACTTTTTCAAAACAGGAGTACAGACCACCAACAGTATAGCCTTGGACGGAGGAAATGAAGATGCCCAATTTAGGATTTCCTATACGAATATGAGCGAAACTGGTATTCTTCCAAACAGCAAGAATGAAAGAAACACAATTTCGTTTAGTGGTTCTGCTAAATTAACAGAAAAATTTACTGCCTCCGCTAGTGGTTCATATATCAATAGCTCAGCCGTAGGTCGTATGGGTACAGGGTATGACAGTAAAAATGTGATGCAGTCTTTTAACCAATGGTGGCAGACAAATTTGGATTTCGATCGACTCGAAAGATTCTACAAAAACGAAGGCGGTCAGCACCAATCATGGAATGCGACTTCTCCAACTAATCCAAGACCTGCTTTTAGTAATAACCCTTATTGGACACGTTATGAAAATTATAACAGTGATGATAGGGATCGTCTTTTTGGGAATGTGGTGTTAAATTATGAATTAACGGATTGGTTATCCGTAATGGGTAGAGCTACTACGGATACCTATGCTTTTACACAGGAAGAACGTACTGCTGTAGGCTCAGCAGATATTCCTGAGTATAGAGTGAGAAACTACCGTTTTATGGAGAACAACTATGATTTGATGTTGAACGCTCAAAAGGATCTTTCACAGGATTTATCTTTGACTGCTTTGTTAGGTACAAGTGCTAGAAGAAACCGGTTGAGATTAACGGAGTCTGCTACCCAGGACGGTTTAATTGTACCGAACTTTTATTCACTTGCCAATTCTGTGAATCCGATTTTGGAGACCAATGAAAGTGATAACCGTCGAGCATTGAATTCAGTGTATGGAAGCATGTCATTTGGATATAGGGACTTCTTATTTTTAGATTTGACAGCTAGGAATGACTGGTCATCTACTTTACCAAAGGAACATAACTCATATTTTTACCCATCTATATCTACTTCTTTTGTGTTCTCTGAGTTAGGTTCTTTCGCAACTTCTGATGTGTTTTCTTTTGGTAAACTACGATTGGGGTATGCAGAAGTAGGTAATGATGCACCTGTATATTCTACAGATACCTATTATACAACTAATCCAACTTTTGGTTCTAGCCCATTATACTCGGTAAATGATGTTTTGAATAACCCTGATCTAAAATCAGAAAGAAAAAAAGAATTTGAGGCGGGTTTAGAACTTAAATTCTTACAAAATAGAATTGGTTTTAATGGATCAGTTTATAAAAGTAATACGGTGGATCAAATCTTGGCTGTTCCTGTTACCGCTGCGTCAGGTTATAGTTTTATGTTTATCAATGCAGGAAATATTGAAAACAAGGGTATTGAATTAGCCATTGATGCTACACCAGTACAAGGAGATTTCACTTGGAATGTGGGCTTAAACTGGAGTGCTAATAAAAACAAGGTGGTAGCCCTTAATGAGGATGTTGACAATTTGGTTTTAGGTGGTTTGTGGAATGTAACCATTAATGCCAGAGAGGGAGAAGCCTATGGGGCCATTATGGGAACCAACTTTGTGTATGACGAAAATGGAAATAAAATTGTAGGGGAAGATGGATTTTATTTGGAGTCAGATGAAAATGAAGTGATTGGTAATATTAATCCGGATTGGTTTGCAGGTTTAACAAACTCCTTCTCTTATAAAAACTTTACCCTTTCTGCGCTTATTGATATGCAGTGGGGCGGAGATGTATTCTCTTTTGATCGTATGTATGGATTGGGTACAGGTTTGTACGAGGAAACAGCTGGTTTAAATGATAAAGGTAACCCTAAAAGAAATCCAGTTTCTCAAGGTGGTGGGATTCTTTTACCAGGGGTAAAACCCGACGGTACCCCAAATGACGTTTATGTGCCGGGTGCACCTGGACAAGATGGAAACAATACTGTCTCATGGACAGATACGGGGTGGTCTTATCAGAAAAATCCTGAGGCAGCCTATGTTTATGATGCTACTTACATCAAGTTAAGAGAGGTGTCTTTGACGTACTCTTTCCCAAGTAAATTAATGGAAAAAATTCCATTCCAAGGAATTGACTTTTCTATTGTTGGTCGTAACCTGGCTATTTTGTATAAAAAAACTCCAGGTTTTGATCCTGAAGTAATTTCAGGAGCGGGTAATGCACAAGGGATATCAATGGCTACTTACCCAACAACCAGAACCCTTGGTTTTAACTTGAAACTGAGGTTATAATTGATGTTTAGGAAAGAGCTTGTTTAAATTTTTTGTTTTTATGCGAAAATGAAATTTGAGAAGGTGAACGAGGCGCTTTTTGAGCTTGTAGCTGGAAGCTACGGGTGATAAAAGGAACAAAGTGCAGCTATTCAAAAGCCATTTGCAGCAAAAAGAAAAT
>NZ_SMMB01000318.1 GCF_009711365.1 Xanthovirga aplysinae
CCTCTCGTTCTTTTTTGTTCAAGCGGGCTTGCCATGAACCCAACTTATCGGTATATTTTATTCCTTCAAAAAGTACTATCCCATTCTTCATTATTTCCACGGAATATACTGGACAACTTCCCATACATGCTGTTTTCCGGTAAGTTATTAGAGCATCGCCACTCTGATTATATCTGGTGGATTGGCAAGAAAATAAAATAAGAAAAATTATGATGATGTTTTTTTTCATAATATATATTGCATTTATTTTCTTGAGATAAATAATACCTTAACTTACTCTGAATGGTATATTAAAATATTTAGTTGCTTGATTGGCTCAAAGTAGAAGAGAATTATCATTAATACAACTCCTAAATTAAATATATCTTATGAAAAAGAATTTTACCGTTGTTTTTTTCTTTATAACGATTTTGATAGGTAGCTCTTTTCAGGTTAGGGGACAACAACGTTCAATGGAAGGGAAACCTGTTATTTGCTATGAAGGAGACTTTAAAGGAAAAAGTAGTATTATTAATCCAGCCTTTTTAAATAAGGCTCTCCGGTCAAATGAATCTAAAACTTCCACCATTGAGGTCAACTATCATGGTTTTCCCCAGGAAGCTGAAGCAGCCTTTCAGCGGGCAGTGGACATTTGGGAGTTTATTCTTATTTCTGAGGTCCCTATTCGTGTAGAGGCCTATTGGGAAAATTTAGGATTTGGTACATTGGGGTCTGCTTCCCCTGGTGTGCTTTATACAAACTTTAAAGGTGCTCCTGAGATTAATACCTGGTTTCCTGTAGCATTGGCGGAAAAGATATCTCGAGAAGAATTGAATGGTGAGGATAGTCCAGATATTAGTGCCAGGTTTAACAACACCACTGATTGGTATTTTAATACAGATGGCAAACCTTCTTCCACCCAATTTGACTTAACTACTGTTGTTTTGCACGAAATTGGTCATGGATTGGGTTTTAGTGCCTCAATGAATGTGGATAACAATCAAGGTAATTGGGGACTTAATGGACTTCCTTTTATATACGATCGTTTTCTCTCTCATAATGGTGAATTTCTGATTGATACTTTAAGGATAAATAATCCTTCAACCAAGTTAGAAAATGCTTTAACAAGTGAAG
>NZ_SMMB01000622.1 GCF_009711365.1 Xanthovirga aplysinae
GTCCCATGACAAATCATTTCAAAATAAAGACAAAATAAATGCATTATATTTTAAAAGGAATAATAAGAGCTTATATTCCTTTTTTTCATTTATAAAGTGCAATTATATATTAGATTTATAAAAACAAAAAGCTTTTTACCCCAAAAAAAATTATAAAAAACCCACATGACTCTACCTTATTAGCAAGAAAAAATTCATAAACACTAGTTTAATTTCTCCAAAATTATTCGCTTTTATCCCCCTAAAACCGTAATAGCTTATTTACATATATTATAAATACCTAATTGATAGAGTCACAACTTCCTTTATTTTACAATTTTTGTAACTTTGCCAAACCTTAAAAGACAGAAGATTAATCACTATAACAAATAAATAAATCATGGCTTTTGACATTGAAATGATTAAAGCTGCATATGCCAAAATGGGTGAGCGTATTGAGGCAGCAAGGAATATCGTTGGCAAGCCGCTAACACTGACCGAAAAAATTCTTTATTCACATCTTTTTGATGGGGCAGCGACTAAAGCCTATGAAAGAGGAACCTCTTATGTAGATTTTGCCCCTGACCGTGTGGCCATGCAGGACGCCACAGCTCAAATGGCTTTGCTTCAGTTCATGCAAGCGGGAAAGGATAAAGCAGCCGTACCTTCAACTGTTCACGCTGATCACTTGATCCAAGCAAAAATAGAAGCAAAAAAAGATTTACACACTGCAAATGTTACCAATAAAGAGGTTTACGATTTCTTAGCTTCTGTTTCTAATAAATATGGCATTGGTTTTTGGAAACCAGGAGCAGGAATTATCCACCAGGTTGTTCTTGAAAATTATGCATTCCCTGGCGGTATGATGATCGGTACTGATTCACACACAGTGAATGCAGGAGGTTTAGGAATGGTTGCCATTGGGGTTGGAGGCGCAGATGCAGTAGATGTAATGGCCGGAATGCCATGGGAACTTAAATTCCCTAAGTTAATTGGCGTTAAATTAACTGGTAAACTAAATGGCTGGGCTGCCCCTAAAGATGTCATTTTAAAAGTAGCGGGTATTCTAAGTGTTAAGGGTGGTACCGGATGTATCGTAGAATACTTTGGTGAAGGTGCTGAAGCTATGTCTTGTACGGGTAAAGGTACTATTTGTAACATGGGTGCTGAAATTGGTGCAACTACTTCAACCTTCGGATATGACGAATCTATGGAGCGTTACTTAAGAGCAACGGGCCGAAATGATGTAGCTGATGCTGCTAATGGTGTAAAGCAACATTTAACTGCTGACTCTGAAGTATATGCTGAGCCGGAAAAATATTTTGATCAATTGATTGAGATTAACCTCGATGAGCTTGAGCCTTATTTAAATGGGCCATTTACTCCAGACCGAGCAACACCTATTTCTAAAATGAAAGAAGTTGCCGCTGAAAATGGCTGGCCAACTGAAGTGGAGGTTGGTTTGATTGGTTCTTGTACAAACTCTTCTTATGAAGACATTTCAAGAGCAGCTTCATTGGCAGAACAAGCCGTAAGCAAAAATCTTAAAACAAAGGCTAAATTCACCATTACCCCTGGATCTGAGCAAGTTCGGTATACCATTGAAAGAGATGGATTTATTGATACCTTTGATAAAATTGGTGCCAGCGTTTTTGCAAATGCTTGTGGACCTTGTATTGGACAATGGGCCCGAGAAGGTGCGGAGAAAAAAGAAAAGAACACCATCGTTCATTCTTTTAACCGAAACTTTGCCAAGCGTGCTGACGGCAACCCTAATACTCATGCTTTTGTAGCTTCACCTGAACTTGTAACCGCCCTGGCTATAGCAGGAGATTTGACGTTTAACCCACTTAAAGATACATTAACCAATGAAAAGGGTGAACAGGTAAAATTAGATCCACCTTCAGGAGAAGAATTGCCAACTAAAGGATTTGATGTAAAAGATAACGGGTATCAAGCCCCTGCCGAAGATGGCTCCAAAGTAAAAGTGGAAGTTTCTCCGGAATCTGAGCGTCTTCAGTTGCTTTCCCCATTTGCCCCTTGGGAAGGTACCGATTTAAAAGGGTTAAAACTTCTTATTAAAGCCAAAGGAAAATGTACCACGGATCACATTTCTATGGCGGGTCCATGGTTAAGATATAGAGGGCATTTAGATAATATTTCCAACAACTGTCTAATTGGGGCAGTAAATGCATTCAACGACAGTACAAATTTGGTTAAAAGTCAATTAACCGGATTATATGGAGAGGTTCCTGCTACACAGCGGGCCTACAAAGCCGCTGGAGTTGGTTCTGTGGTAATTGGAGACGAAAACTATGGAGAAGGTTCATCTCGTGAACATGCTGCTATGGAACCTCGACATTTAGGAGTAAGAGCTGTAGTAGTAAAATCATTTGCTCGTATCCATGAGACCAACCTGAAAAAACAGGGAATGCTCGGACTGACCTTTGCTAATCCAGAGGATTACAATAAGGTACAGGAGGATGATTCAATTGATATTGTGGAATTGACAGAGTTTGCTCCTGGAAAACAATTGACCATGATTTTGAATCATACTGATGGATCAGTGGATGAGATCAAACTTAACCATACCTACAATGAACAACAAATTGGGTGGTTTAAAGCGGGGTCAGCATTAAATAAAATCAAAGAAGAAAATGCTTAAGTAAAAGTTAAACAAAAAAAAAGGAGGCTGTATCAAAAGTAATTTTTGGTCAGCCTTTTTTTTATTCTAAGGAGCCTCAAGAATCTGTTAATCCAGGTTCATAATTTCCGTTTATATCGCTTTTTAAACGAATTGTACCGGCAAATCTAAAATGCCAATTCAGTTTTATCAGGAA
>NZ_SMMB01000378.1 GCF_009711365.1 Xanthovirga aplysinae
TTTGGTGCCAATAATAATGTTGAAATCATCGTAGGAATTGCCATCATGGCATACATTCCATCAATCAAACTCACGATAGCACCAATAGAAGTTACCGAACCAAAAACAAGGAAAGCCACATAGAAATAATTAAATAACCTTCCCCATTTTACACCCACCAAATAAGAAAGACATTTTGTACCATAGTAAGAATAGGTAAAAAGTGTGGTGATAGCGAAAATAAAAACACAAAATAAAAGTATATAAGAGCCTATCCCAGGCATGGCCACTTCAAATGCACGAAGGGTCATCCCAACTCCCTGATAATTTGCATCCTGCCAAACTCCTGTAATTAAAATAGCCAGAGCAGTTAAAGTACAGATCACTAACGTATCTATAGCAGGTCCTAACATAGCAACTAAACCTTCTCTTACAGGTTCATGGGTTTTCACAGCACCATGAGCCATGGGAGCGGAACCAATGCCTGCTTCATTGGAAAAGGCAGCTCTTCGAACTCCGGCAATTATAATAGCTCCTATTGAACCACCTAAAACCG
Source organism: Xanthovirga aplysinae (assembly GCF_009711365.1). GTDB lineage: Bacteria > Bacteroidota > Bacteroidia > Cytophagales > Cyclobacteriaceae > Xanthovirga > Xanthovirga aplysinae. Next base: position 536 of record NZ_SMMB01000378.1, read on the forward strand.
CTTTCGCCGAAAATGCATCTTTGAAGATTAAGGCAAAACAAGGAATAATGGCTTTGTAATTCACAATCAGAATATAACCCACTGCAAACAAGTAAAGAACCACCATAGATGGAACCAATTTTTCTGCCACAGCTCCAATTCTTTTAATTCCTCCGAAAATCACAATGGAAACCAATACCGCTAAAATCAACCCTATAGTCAAATCCGCCCTAAACGTATTTTCACCAATAAACCCATTATTTACTAATAAGGCATCTCGAACCACATGTACCAATTGATTCGCCTGAAAGGCAGGAGACATACCAAAAACTCCAGCAATGCTAAAAAACACGGCTAAAGGCTTCCAGTTCTTCCCTAATCCCTCTTGAATAACATACATTGGGCCACCCTGAATCTTTCCTTCGGAGTCCTTTCCTCGGTACATAACTGCAAGGGTGCAGGTGAAAAATTTCGTAGCCATACCTATAAAAGCACTTACCCACATCCAAAGCACAACCCCTGGACCTCCTACTGCAATAGCAATAGCCACACCACTAATATTTCCCATACCCACCGTGGCTGCCAAAGCAGAAGATAACGCTTGAAAATGGTTTACATCCCCCGGTTCGTCGGCTTTATCATATTTTCCCCTCAACACATTAATGGAATGCCGAAAATATCGAAAAGGTAAAAACCTGGAATAAACCATTAAAATTCCTCCTCCTCCAATTAATAAAATAAGTAATGGATAACCCCAGGCGTTATTTCCAAAGGCAACAAAAAGATTCTCTATGAATTGCCA
>NZ_SMMB01000868.1 GCF_009711365.1 Xanthovirga aplysinae
CCGGTTTTCTGCCCGTTTTACAATGCTTTTTATTATCGAAAAGTGAGAAAATAAAGGGGGAAAGGCCAGATCGGTTTATCATTCCATGGAGAAAACAATGCGTAGATGGGTATATCTATTTGAATATTGGGACGTTACTTTAAGATAAACTTTTTTATTTGGTGGCGTAAAACATGCATGAAAAATTGAAAGGAATTATTATCTAATTCTGGTAAATATATTCAACAGAGTTTATTGAATTTTTTGTCAAAGAGGAAAGATTAGTAAAAACCATAGAAAATATGATAAATTTTTTCCATATGAAAAAGATCTTAGGAAGACTACTTTTAATTATTCCAGCTATTCTGATAATGTCCTGCAGTGGGAATGGTGACAAAAAGAAAAACACTTCTCTTTTGCCTGTTGCTAGAGGAAAAACTGGAGAAATAATCCTGATAATGGATTCTGCACAATGGGCCGGTCCCCTTGGTGAGGCAATAAAAGGAGTGTTTCTTGAAGTTTCCCCTGGTTTGCCTCAACCTGAAAGTATGTTTTCACTTCACCAAGTAAATCCAGGAAGTATGACCAGTCTTTTAAAGCAGTCCAAAAATTTGATTTATGTCACTACGCTGGATAACCGTTCAACTGCTAATCAGGAAATTAGAAGTACCTTTACCCAGGCATCTATTGAGAGAATAAAGAATGATCCAGAGCTCTATATGTACACCAAGGAAAATGAATTTGCTCGAGGCCAGGAAATTCTGTTCCTATTTGGGCAAACTGAAGAACAATTAATTGCCCAATTAACGGAAAACAAAAATAAGCTTCAGGATAATTTTAATAAGGTTGAAAGAGATCGTATGATTACCTCCCTAGATAAGGGGACAAAGGAATCTGGTATAATGAAATCCTTGATGAAGGAACATGGTTTCAAGATAACAATTCCAATGGGTTATCAATTAGCTATGGATTCGGCAGATTTTGTGTGGATTCGTAATCCTGATCAGGAGGTGGATAAAAGTATTTTTATTACCTGGATGGATTATAAATCTGAGAAAGCCTTTGAAAAGGATAGCCTTCTTAACCTGAGAGAAAGGATAGGGAAAAAGTATATTTATGCCAATGATAGAAGTGATTCATATATTACTACCGAGGACCGGGTGCCTGTAAACAGTAAGCAAATGAGTTTCAATGGTAAATATGCGGTCGAATTAAGAGGTTTGTGGAAACTTCAAAGAGGTTTTATGGGAGGGCCATTCCTTAGTTATGCGTTTGTGGATAAAGCAACCAACAGGCTTTATTACATTGAAGGTTTTTTGTATAGTCCAGGAAAACGAAAAGTAAATTCTGTAAGAGAATTAGAATCTATTTTATGGACGTTTAAAACAAAAGATGAATTCTAATTAGAATAAACTCCTCTTCTGTTTTAAATTTGTCCATCGGAAAATAAATTCCTTTTGGGGACAAAGAGATTTATATTCATGGCAAAATCTGCTGAATGTCAATTTGTTTTTAACAACTGCATAATAGCTTTTTTGTGTTTTGACCAATATTATTAATCTCTTTGGATTTTTCCTCTAGCTACGCGCTTTGATTTTTAAGAGTACTTATTCTTTTTGGGTAAGTGGAAAGGAATTTTATTTTTCATTATGCTTTCCTATTCTGGAATACCCTTTTGTAACGCGTAGACATAAAAAGATTTAGTGACAAAAATTAAAATTCATGTCTGTAAAGATTAGAAAAGAAGATGCATTGAACTTTCATTCTCAGGGAAAACCTGGAAAGATTGAAGTAGTTCCTACTAAAATGCTTAGCAGCCAACGAGATCTGGCCTTGGCTTATTCTCCGGGGGTGGCAGAACCTTGTTTGGAAATAGCCGATGAAAAGGAAAATGTATATAAGTATACCGCCAAAGGAAATTTGGTAGGAGTAATATCCAATGGAACCGCGGTTTTAGGTCTTGGGGATATTGGACCTGAGGCTTCAAAACCAGTAATGGAAGGAAAAGGAGTCCTTTTTAAGAAGTTTGCTGGAATTGATGTCTTTGACATAGAAGTAGATGCCAAAGACCCACAGCATTTTATTAATGTGGTAAAGGCCTTGGAACCTACTTTTGGGGGGATTAATCTGGAGGATATTAAAGCTCCGGAAAGTTTTATCATTGAGGAGGAGTTGAAAAAGCAAATGAGCATTCCGGTAATGCATGACGATCAGCATGGAACTGCTATTATTTCATCTGCTGCTTTATTGAATGCCCTTGAATTGGCCGGGAAAAAGATAGAGGAGATAAAGATTGTAGTTTTGGGAGCTGGAGCGGCAGCAATTGCATGTGCTAAGCTTTATCTGTCTCTGGGAGCAAAAATTGAAAACATTACTATGTTTGATAAGACCGGGGCAGTTCATGAAGGACGTAAAAACATGGATCCTTCCCGGGTAATGTTTGGTGAAGGTAAACAGGATAAAACGATTGATGAGGCCCTTGAAGGTGCGGATATGTTGTTGGGCCTTTCTACAGGTAATATTATTAAAAAGGAGCAGATTCAATTAATGGCTGAAAACCCAATTGTATTTGCCCTTGCCAATCCGGAGCCAGAGATAGCTTACCCTGAGGCCATGGCTTCACGTGATGATATTATTATGGCTACAGGTCGTTCCGACCACCCTAATCAGGTAAATAATGTTTTGGGATTCCCTTATATTTTTCGGGGAGCATTAGATGTACGTGCCACGGCCATTAATGAGGAAATGAAATTGGCGGCGGTAAAAGCTTTAGCCAAATTAGCAAAAGAGTCTGTTCCTGAAATTGTAACCAAGGCGTATGGAGATGAGCATATTAGCTTTGGGAAAAATTACCTCATCCCTAAACCTCTTGACCCACGTTTAATTACAGCTGTTTCCCCTGCCGTAGCAAAAGCAGCTATGGATTCCGGTGTGGCAAAGTTTAAGATTTCTGATTGGGAGGCCTATGATCTGGAATTACAGAAACGAATTGGAATAGATCAGGGACTTTTATCTCGTATTATTGATAGAGCGAAAAAAGATCCTAAACGAATTGTTTTTGCAGAGGCTGACCACCCTAAAATTCTTAAAGCTGCAGAAAACCTTAGAGATGAAGGAATTGCTAAACCAATTTTGTTAGGTAATAAAAACAGAATAGAGCAGATTGCCCTGGATAATAAAATTGACCTGAATGGCTTCCCAATTATTGACCCTTTTCATCAGCAAGAAAAGCTTGAGCAATTCGGCAAGATTTTTTACAAAAAGAGAAAGCGGAAAGGCATTACGCTTCAGGAAGGTGTGAAGTTGATGCGTGATCGCAATTACTTTGGGGCTATGATGGTAGAATGTGGTGAGGCCGATGCGTTGATTTCTGGTTTGACTAAAGATTATGCCTCTACTATACGACCTGCCCTCCAAACTATTGGTGTGGAAGACGGTTTGAACCGAGTGGCTGGAATGTACATTGTCGGTAACCAAAAAGGAAATTACTTCTTAGCCGATACTACCGTTAATGTAAACCCCAATGTGGATGAATTAGTGGAAATTATCGGTATGACGGCCAGAGGGGTTCGTTTCTTTGATCATGAGCCTAGGGTCGCGGTGTTGTCTTATTCAAATTTTGGCTCAAGTAAAGGAGATGTTCCATCAAAAACTGCTTTAGCCACTAAATTAGCTAAGGAAAAATATCCTGAATTGGTGGTGGAAGGAGACATGCAAGCAAACGTGGCCCTTAATACAGAATTACAAAAAGAGTTGTATCCTTTTAGTGAATTGGCTGAAGAAGGAGCTAATACCTTGGTATTTCCTGATCTTACCTCTGGAAATATTGCTTATAAATTGTTAATGGAGATTGGCGGTGCTGAGGCCATTGGTCCTGTCCTGATTGGGATGAAGAAGCCTGTGCACATTTTGCAATTAGGTAGTTCGGTAAGGGAGATAGTCAATATGGTTGCCATAGCGGTTGTTGATGCCCAAGTTCAAAAGCATAAATAAAGAAGAAGTATGATAGCCTACTTAGAGGGTAAATTAAGTTATAAAGAGCCTACTTATGTAGTAATTGATATACAAGGTGTAGGTTATCAGGTTTTTATTTCCCTGAATACATTTTCTTTCATTAAAGGTATGGAGCGAACTAAGCTTCATACCTACCTCCACATACGGGAAGATGCCCAGTTATTGTATGGTTTTTCCACTCCCGAAGAAAAGAAATTATTTTTAGATCTGATTTCAATATCAGGGGTAGGACCTAACACAGGGTTGGTTATTCTATCGTCTCTTTCTCCGGAAGAAATCCAACAGGCTATAATTAATGAGAATACACGGGTGATTCAAAGTGTAAAAGGCATTGGCGCAAAGACAGCCCAGCGAATTATTTTGGAGTTAAAGGACAAAATGAAGAAAGAAGGCCTCACTGCTTCAAAAGATGTTAATTCAGTATCTTATTCTGCAAATCATGCTGTTTCCCAGGAAGCCCTTTCCGCTTTGGTGAAACTTGGAATAAATAAAAGTACCGCTGAAAAAAGTATTCAAAGAATACTGAAGAAAGAAAACAATGGTATCTCGGTTGAGGATCTGGTAAAAATGGTCCTAAAGGCTCGTTAAAAATGAGTGAAGAATATCCCTGCAGCAGCGCTCTTCACCAATAAAGTGAAATTGAAGACTTACCTACAGAGTGAAATTATTATTTTCTAAAGAATGAGTAATGGATAAAAATTAATATTTAACTCTAAAACATTACTCACTCTTTCAAATGTCCCCCTCTTTGCTTCCTAAAAAACTCCATTTTGAAAACCAATCCATGATTAGGCTGTTGTGACTAATTAATTTGTTTTTATCAATCACTTTGCAATTTTTTTATTTTCCAATCTTTTCTCTCCCTTCTTTATTAATAATTATTAATTTCTCCTTTCTTTTTTTAAATAAAATTCTCCTTAGTTTATAATTTATGGTTTTAAAA
>NZ_SMMB01000314.1 GCF_009711365.1 Xanthovirga aplysinae
GGAGGGTGGGCGAATCAAAAGCGGGCTGTGCGATTGCTAGTGGGGGGGAGCATTTTTGATTCTTGATTTTTTTGCTTCATTTTTTTATCAAGAAAAAAATGAAGGCCACACTGAATTTAAGGCATAATGCTATAGGGTCAGCTACAAATCAGGATAAAGTGCTAGGATTTACTAGGTAGGGTAAATTTCCTAAGCTCTCTTAATTGTTTCCTGGAAAAGAATCTTGCTCTTTTCCATTGTCCACAAAGCAGCTTGGTCTCAAAAGAATTGCTTACCAAGAATTTTAACTTTCACGAAAAAATTGCCCTTTGTAAGTTTTTAATAAGATTTCTCTTTTTAATTCTTAAAGAATGTCTTTTAAAGGATTTGGTTGTATTTTTTTGTTAATAGAGGGAAGGTTGAAAAGAAAAAAAAGAGAAAGAATTACTTAAAGGGGTATCATTTTTTGAATTTAAACCACATGGAGACTTCTTGCTTACTAATTAAATGTTATTGGTATAGTTCAATTTTGTGCTATGTTGCAATAAAATTAAACAGTACAATATAAATCAACTCTCCATAATTGCTCTTCTAAAATATCCCATTAACTCCCCCTTTATTAAAAACCCCTGGATACATATTTAAGCTTAATTTTAAAAAATAAAATTTCCTGAAAAGGGATTTTATTGAGCTCCACTATTTTCAAAAAATAAATTATTAATCACTGTTACATTAAAATACTCCCATTTTTCCATTTCCTATGCAAATAAGGCCTCCTTGAAATAATCTAATACAGTCTGCTGATTGCCCCATGAATGACTCCTTTCTTGATGTTTTAACAGTCTTTTTTGGGGTAGGGATATTTCATTTGGATATATCCAAGATTGTTGCCTTTTGAAAAAAATGTTTGTTTCTGAAGTCGGTTTAAGGCTAATTAAAGAAATGCGCATAGGCAATACTTAGTACCATATCACTGAATTACATAACCCTCCATTACTCTCTTTAAAACTTAATTATTCCTATTACTAGCTAAAATTTTAAAAAAATGAAAAAAGTAATCCTAACTATCCTGGCCATTTATGGTGTAGCGCACCTTGGTATGGCCCAGGGCAATGACAACAACAACCAAA
>NZ_SMMB01001074.1 GCF_009711365.1 Xanthovirga aplysinae
AACAACTGGGATAATCAGTAACCTTTTTGGGACCATAGGCTTTTATTGAGTGTTGAATATGCCTATAACGTTACTTATTCCACAGAATCTTTTGCCAGAGATTCGACTGAAATTCCTCATAACAAACAAAAAATTTTATCACTTCTCAATTAATTTTTCATTTTACAACTATTTAAACCCTTTAAATCATGAAAAAAATGATTCTTTTAGGAGTTGTTGGGGTAATGGCGACCTCTATGGCAATGGCCCAAACCTCAAACAGCTCTACCGTTAATCAAAGCGGAAACAACAACGCCTCCTTAGAACAATACGGGGTAAATACTTCCAACATTTCACAAACGAGTGAAGAAGCGGATGTTGCAAACACAGCTACAGTATTCCAGATTGGTGGAGAAAATGAATCTACCATTACAACTGTTGGAGATGGCAATACAGTAGATGTCAATCAGAGAGGATTAAATGATGAAGATCCAAATACTGATATTGGTTACGGAAATATTGCAACAGTAGAGCAGAGTGGAGATGGAAACTCTGCCATAGTAGATACAGATGGAGATATGAATGTAGCCAATATTGACCAGGAAGGGGATAATAATGAGGCCACAGTGGACCAAGGTGGAGGATATGCTCAAAGAAACCAAGGAAACATTGAACAGGTAGGCACAGCAAACTCTGCTATAGTCACCCAACGACAAGATGAAAATGCTGCTATTGTTTATCAAGAGGGTGAGGACAATACTGGAACTATATACCAAAACACCAGACGTAATGAACCAGCAGTAGGTAGTTATGCTGAGTTGGTACAAGTTGGTGTGAGTAATCATAGCATGATTGAACAGCAAGGAGAACAAAATGGTGCTGGTTCCTGGGCATTTGGGAATACCAATGCCTCTACAATTAATCAGTTGGGTAACACCAATGAGGCTTTGGTGTTCCTGGGAGCATACCCTTTTGGTCCCATCACCGGTGGGGATAATAATGATGCTTCCATCGGTCAAACCGGGAATATTAACTTTGCTGGTATAGCACAGGCTGGAGATGGGAATACCGGGAGTATTATACAGACAGGAGATCAAAATTGGGCAGGATTAGTTCAGGAACATTCAGATGAAGGCACAATCACTCAGGATGGTGATGACTATACCGATGGCTACCAAGCCGGAACGGGTGAAGGAAATTTGGCTACAATTGATCAAATGGATGGAGCTAACGAGGTTAATTTTGGGCAATATGGGGAATTAAATCAAATGACAATTTTCCAGGGAGGTGGCGATAACTATGCTGTAGCCTATCAGGATGGTGTAGGAAGTACCGCTACTATTACCCAAATCGGAGACCTTAATGAGTCCTATTCCCTTCAATCAGTTGGGGCTAATACTTTAAATATAATGCAAACAGGTAACGGCAACATGAGTGATATTTCTCAAAATGGGGCTAATTCTGCCAATGTAACCCAAAATAGCAGCGCAGGTTTTTAATTTGTGATCCACAGGTTTAAGGGGCTGTATCAACTTTTGATACAGCCTTTTTTTTCTAGAGCTACCCAGGACTTATTTAAAAAATTAGCCTCATTTTTTTCAGATTACTTTTCACATCCCTTTCATCAAACCCTTAAAAAGGAAGACCTTCCGAGAAAAACTTGAAGACTGATTGACACCATTGATAGCTATAGAATAGGCATTGAATAGGATCAAAAACATGGTTAGTGACCCTGTAAAGATGATTTTAAGTAAACAGGGGTTTAATGGGAAACAAATTATTAATAGAATAAAAAAATTTAAACAATTTGTTTTACAATTTGTTATAATCTGTATACTCGTCCAAAATTTTGGATAACCCTATTATATAATAGGCCTACCACAAGTTTTCTAATGAATGAATAAATAATTGACCACTATTTCTATTCACCCATTTAAAAGCCCTTGGAAAAATAGCCCAAAAAAAGTTGTCCCTAGTTTTTTCTCCAGAAAAATAGCGGGCTATTAAACGACATTGACCACATTCTTCCCCAAAACTGCATTTGGCAACAAATTGCTTTCTTCCCTTGAAATTAGGCAGCTCATTACCTATGGAAAATGTATTCCTAAGAGAATTAAAAAAAGAAACACATTTTGAGGCAATAGCTGGCCATATACTCCCCTCTTCGAAACCAACCAAACCACTCCATAATCACTATGAAAAAGAACATTACACTTCTTTCAAAAAAAGGCCTTTTACTCTTATTGGGCTCATTTATTCTACTTAATGGAATTCAATTCAGAATAAATGCGGTTAATGCGCAAAGTTTGGAGGCTATTCCCCCAAATGACAATTCCTCAATAAAGATTTGGAAAATCCCCATCCCAATTATATCTCCATTTCGAACCTTTAACGGGAAAGGAAACAATCTTTTTTTCTCAAAACATGGGAGTGCAGACTCTGAACTATTGAGGAAATGGATATCTCCCACTTTAAATAAGTTTATTATTACCAAAAATAGCTATGAAGATGGTATTGAAGTACCTGTGGGAGGCTATCCCCCAAATTTAAGCCTACCGGACCCTCGTTTAGTAAGTAATAATGTAAATAATCAAATCGACTTAAGTTTTAATCATGAGGGATATAGTGCCTTTATTTGGAGTTGGGGGCAATTCTTAGATCATGATGTAGATTTAAGTCCAACCACGGAATCTGAGGCTTTTCCTATTTTCATTCCGGAGGATGATGGTTTTTTCTGTCCTAACCTAACTCCAGAAATGGACTTCTTTCGGTCGGTTTTTAACCCAAAAACGGGTACAAGTACAAAAAATCCAAGGCAACAGACCAATGCACTCACCGCCTGGATCGATGCTTCTCAGGTGTATGGTAGTAGTAAAGAAGAAGCCAATTTCCTACGGTCTTTTGAAGATGGTAAGTTGAGAACCAGCCCTGGTAATTTACTCCCCATTGTGGAAATTCCTGCACCCCCAGGATTCACTTTTGTTGCAGGGGATATTCGGGCAAATGAAAATGTCGCCTTAACAGCTCTGCAGACCCTTTTTATGCGAGAACATAACCGCCTTGCAGATTATATTGCGCAAAAGTATAAGGAGCAATTACCTAGAAATGCAAAGAAAAGAGATGAAAAGATCTTTCAAATGGCAAGGGCTATTGTGGGTGCCGAAATGCAAGTGATCACCTACATGGAATATTTACCCCGAATTCTAGGCGATCATGCTCCCTCTTCCCAGCAAAAATACAACCCACTAATTAATCCTGGAATTAGCAATGTATTTTCTACCGCAGCCTTTCGGTTTGGGCATTCTATGCTGGGGCCTCTTATATTGAGAAGAAATGCCAATGGGCAGGCCATTCCCCAGGGAGATCTTCGTTTAAAGGAGGCTTTCTTTTCTCCTCAACTCATAACAGATGAAGGCGGAATAGCTCCTTTAATCCAAGGATTATCCATAGACCAGGCCCAAACTGTGGATGTCAATATAATTAGTGATGTTAGAAATTTCCTTTTCGGAGACCCAAATCTTGGGGGCACCGATCTGGCCTCATTAAATATCCAACGTGGCCGTGATCATGGGATTCCTTCTTATGTAGATACACGAAGGAGTCTCAATTCCCATGATAAAGTAAGGAGCTTTGAAGATATTAGCAGCAATCCTATTGTAATTAAAATGTTGGAAGAAACCTATGAAGAAGTAGATCAGGTGGATCTTTGGGTAGGAGGTTTAGCAGAAGACCATTTTGGAAATAGCCTGCTGGGAAAAACATTTACACAAATAATCCAAGATCAATTTGTACGCTTACGAGATGGGGATCGCTTTTGGTATAAAAGTTTAGACTGGAAAAGAATAGGCTTCGGTCAAAAAGACCCAATAATCGCCCACTCGGGAGAAACCTTATTTGATGTGCGCCTCGAAGATATTATTGTTTGGAATATTCCTGAAATTCAAACCATTGATGTGTGGAATGCCGATAATCCTATTGTCTTATTTGCCAAAAGCCAAAATATCTCAGCGGAGGGAGCAGCAGATGGGAGCATCTCATTAGAAGCAAGTGGTGATTATAGTGATACTTTCCAATATCAATGGAGTAATGGAGCTACTACCAAAGATATAGAAAATCTTGAAGCAGGAACTTACAGTGTAGTGGTCACCGATATGGCAGGAAACAGGGCAACTTATTTGCAGACTGTGTTTGATCCTTGTCCTGAAGATGAATTGCTTGCTAACAAAACTGTAAATCAACTGAGCAATAAAAATGAAGTTAAGAATGATCCTAGGGAACCAACAGGAAAAGTTGACTCTTACTTAAACCAAAATGCCCCAAATCCATTTAACATACAAACAGCCATTACCTATTATGTTCCGGAAACAGCAAAAGAAGTTTATTTAAGTATTCATAATTTTCAAGGGCAGGAAATCGTCCGGTTTAATAACCTGAAAAAAGGAAAACAGGAGGTAGAATTTAGTAAGAAGGGTCTATCGGCTGGTTTGTATTATTACCGATTGGTTGCTGATGGGCAGGTAAAGGGATACCAAAAAATGTTGGTAGGTGAATAAATTAGTTCTCCCACATTTTTGGGAAGACTTTTTCCTAAATGATTAAAATTGATTTGAATACCATTCGTTCCTTTATAACCTTCAATGGTTATAAAGGAACCTTCAGAAACCAAAATTCTTCTTCAAGTCTTTGACCTTTTTTGAGGCCTTATTAAATGCTCTTCACCGTGTCCATCCAGCTTATCGAAAAATTTTCCGAGACTTTCAAGCTTATTAAGGCCGACGGCAAATAGAAAATATCTATCATTAATTTATCAATTGAAAAAAATATTCAACCCAAAAAGAAAAAGCCATGTCTAACGAATCAAAAAAGGAAATTACCAAAGAAACAAAGGTAGATGAAACCTACAGTTTTGGCGAATATAAAGCTATTGTTGAGGCCCTACAGCCCTACATCAAAAGTGCAAATAATGGTGATGGAAATCTTGTGCGGACTGCATTTTACGATCATGCTCATATTGTAGGTTCACTCGATGGCACCTTTAGGGAATTGGATGCAGATAGCTTTAAAGAGTTCATCAATAAAAATGGGGAATCACCAAAGGTGGAACATCATATTGCATGGATCGATATTTCGGGTCCTGCGGCAGCAGCCAAAATTGAATTTATCAATTGGCTTGGTTTTCGTTTCACCGATTACCTTGTTCTTTACAAGAAAAACGGTAAATGGAAAATAAGCAGCAAAGTCTACAACGCGCATGCAAGGAATTAAAAACTAAATTTTTTATTTCCTCCCTGCTGTTCCTGTCATCTTAAGCTTTTCTTATTAAAGAAAATGTTCCGAGGGTTTCAAGCTTCTTAAAGCTGACTACTATTTGTTCCCTTTATTAAAAAGTTCAATAAAATCCTTTGTTTTATTTATTCTTAAAAAATCCGCTGAAATGTGATATACACTTAATTTTTCATTATCTACCTGTAGATCACTTTGGTATTTAAGTCCTAATCTTTTTAATAACTTAATAGAGTTTACATTTTCAGGAACAGTTGTGGCCAAAACATCTGTTAGGTTTAAATTTTCCATAATACTCTCTAAAACAGCCTGAGAGGCTTCAAAAGCATATCCTTTTTTGCCATAGTTGGGCAAAAAAGCAAACCCAATATCAGGATGCTCCAAATATTCTTTTTTTAGAAAGGTTACAATTCCTACGCGATTGTTATTTTCTTTTAATTGTACTGTCCAATAGCCAATATTTTCTTTCTCCAAAATATTCTGGATGTAGATTTCTGCCTCTTTTTCAGTAGTAATTTTTCTGTCTCCTATAAATTGGATCCACTCTGTTGTATTCACGAGCTCAAGAATGAATAGTTTGTCATCAATGGTAAGTGGCCTAATTCTTAATCGGTCTGTATTAAAAGAAATGTCCAAATTCATAAGATTTTTTTAGAATAACGTTCTGTGTATGTTATGGTAGCATCCCAAAGGAGGCTATGAGGAATACTCATTGTTGGCGGTAGTTTTTCTTTTTAATTTGATTCAACGTATTTCTTAAAGTTATCTAAAATAGCTTGCCATCCTTGTTGTTGCATTTCTATTGAATTTTCATCTTCAATTTCAAACGTCTCAACCACTTTTGTTGAACCGTTGTCCTCATTGAATTTTACGGAAACCCTCCTTCCATCATCGATGGACATATTCCAATAGCTCATTTGTTTTTATCTGTTCGAACGTCCCAGTGTAGTCAAAGGAAATGCTACCATCTATAGCGGCCATATGATACTTTAGTATTCCACCAATCTTCAGTTCATGTTCAGCAGTTGGGCAATGCCATTCAGGAGAGGCGAAGTTCCAATTTACAATGTGTTCGGGGTTGGCCCAGTGTTCCCAGACTTTTTTTATACCTACAGAAATAGTCGCTTCGCCGTTACTTGCTGTTTCATATTTGGCCTATTTTAATCTGATCAGTTCACCTTTTCGTTTGTAAATGTTTTTATAATCCCACTGGATTTCTTTTGATTTTAAAATCCAACGTTTGATGTCATTCAAATTGATTTGATTTAAAGATGTATAAAGTTTTGAAGCATCCTTAAATTTCCCAGTGCCTGGTTTCAATTCCTCTTCCTGGAATGATGCACCACTCCAAAACATAAGGCGGATTCCAGCTTTCAACTTACTGTATCCAACTATGGGATTTCCTTCGAGAAACCAAACAGGATGTCTATGCCAAATTTTGTTCTCAGCTTCAGGCATTTGTTCATCAATTATTGATGCAAGTTGGTGACAAATATCTATCTCAATATCAGCTTGGTTATTATTGAAATTTTTAATTTCTGGGTTCATATTCTTCAAGTTTACCAATTACTGTTAAAGATTCTGCTGGTTATTTTGCTTTAGGGGCAATGGTTTTCGTGCTCTGGAAAAGAATAGCAGCTCGGCATTGTTAGCCAACTGCTTTAATGATATTAATTTAACAGCGGCTTTGATAAAACCAAAATTATATGGGTAAAAATGTGTGCTATAAAAGCACTCTCTAAGCCCTTTTTCCAATAGGCCCAACCAAAAACAACTCCACCAATTAAATTTCCAATCATTATGTACGTCAAAAGAAGAGAGGACGGATTTTCTACAGCTTGAAAAGCAATCGGGAAATGGCCAAGAGCAAAAATCATTGATGCAGTTAAAATTCCAATCCAATAAACCATGGGGTTTGTTCCTCTAAATATTTTTGAGCTTATCCAGACAATAAAGGTCATTAAACCAAATCTCATTAAAATTTCTTCTGTTATTCCTCCGTAAAAAAATCTTGCTACTAAAGTTGGTTTTATAGTTTCACTCAACTCCTTAAATTCTAAAGGCAAAACGGGATTAAATACTAATCCCAAGATACTTAACATAATTCCACTTAAAACTCCTCCTAAGAATCCATATTTAATTATTTCCAAAATATTAATGGGATCATTTTTTATCCCAATAATCCTTTCTAAGATT
>NZ_SMMB01000751.1 GCF_009711365.1 Xanthovirga aplysinae
ATTGGATTTAAAACCTGGGCATAAGACAATTTTTTCTGAATTATGATTCGAACCTTAACGAACCTTAAAAAGAATATAACCTCCAAACAAGAAGCCAGATTATTGACCAGAATTCGTATTGCAGCTGAATTGCTTCAGAATACGGATGATCAGGAGATAAAAAAAAGATATTTCCAATTAAGAAGTAAATATTCCAATGACACCCATAGACAGGAGCTGCTCATAGAGCATCATGCCCTGGTGTCAGAGGTAATTCGACGCACATTGAACATCCAACCTTTTAATAGCCAGCTATTGGCTGGAATATATTTGAAGGATGGCAATATCGTGGAAATGAAGACCGGTGAGGGCAAAACATTAGCTGCCGTATTTGCTGCTTGTTTTCACGCTCAAAATCATAAAGGTGTCCATGTCCTTACCTTCAATGACTATTTATCGGAAAGAGATGCAAACTGGACGAAACCAGTTTATGACTTTTTAGAGTATACGGTTGGCTATGTCTCTGAGAAATCTAACAAAAAGGATCGGAAAAGAGCCTATGGATGTGATATTACATACGTCACAGCAAGAGAAGCAGGTTTTGATTTTCTTCGTGACGATATGGTCTACTTTGCGAAAGATAAAGTACATCGAGGATTTAATGTGGCCATTATTGATGAGGCTGACTCCATTTTGATTGACGAAGCCAGAGTGCCCCTTGTAATTTCTAAAAACAGTGTAGGCGAAGATGAAAATTTAAAAAAGATTTCTGAAATAGTTAGTAATCTGGAATCTGATGAAGATTTTGAACCCAACCCTGAAACCAATCAGATTTATCTTACCGAAAAGGGCCAGGAACTCATTCAGGAAAGACTGGGAATTGAAAACCTATACATTCAAAAATATATCAGAATCCTTAATTCGGTCAACCTCTCTCTCCATGCTCATTTTTTGCTTAGAAGGGATGATGATTATATCATTCGAGATGGAAAAGTTGAACAAATAGATCGGTTTACCGGTAGGATAGCTGACCGAAGGCGTTGGCCGGATGGCTTGCAGGCGGCTATTGAAGCAAAGGAGCAATTAGAAATAAATCCCGGAACCCAACTGTTGGGTTCTATTGCGCTAAGGAATTTCCTGGAAAAATATTCCTTTATTTCAGGGATGACCGGCACTGCTCTCTCTTCGAAAAAAGAGTTAAAGGAATTTTACGGTCTTGAGGTTATAGCCTTACCTACAGAGAAACCATTGATCAGGAAGGATCTTCCTGATATGATCTTTAAGAGCAAAACTCAAAAGGATGCTGCAATCATTGATGAGGTTATTAAAACCAATAAGACGGGACAACCTGTACTGGTAGGAACCGAAAGCGTAGAAGAATCAGAAAGAATCACGACGTTATTACAGGAAAAAGGTCTTCACGTTAATTTATTGAATGCAAAAATAGATGCAGAAGAAGCAAGAATCATTAGTCAGGCGGGGAAACTAAACAGCATTACTATTTCTACGGCCATGGCAGGCCGAGGAACAGATATCAAGTTAGGTGATGACAATATCGAGGAGTACAATCAAGTAGCATCACTTGGTGGGTTATATGTTATTGGAACATATAGACATGAAAGTAAGCGAATCGATGATCAATTGAGGGGTCGTGCCGGACGACAAGGGGACCCGGGCAAGTCTCGTTTTTTTATTAGCCTGGAAGATGATTTGCTCTCTAATTTTGGAATAGATGACCTTTTACCAAAGAATATTCAGCATAATGCTGCAACATCATTAGGCCACCCAATCGTTCTAAAGACAGTAGATCGGGTTCAAAAGAAAGTTGAAGAACAAAATTATAAAATTAGAAAGACCCTCAACACTTATGCAGAGATTCTTGAAAATCAACGAAAGCTCTTTCAGGAAAATCGTGAGGACATTTTGATCAATGGATATCAGCCTATTAATAAAATAGGTACTCATGCTCAACGATCTGATTTGGCCCGTGAATTTTCTGAAGAAGAAATTGACGATTTTTTTAGGATCGTAGCATTATTGACTATGGATGATCAATGGTCCATGCATTTGCATTTAGCCAATGAAGTCAGGGAAAGTATCCACCTTTCCAGCCTTGCGAAATTGTCTCCTTCTAATGAGTTCAGCAAAATTATGGCTGAGGCATTTATTGAAATGATGAATGGTTTGGATGAACACATAGAACAGTCGATTCTTGAAAAGGTATTGGATAAGGAAGGAAGAACTCAATTGATGGATCTTTTATCAAATCCGTCTTCCACCTATACCGAGCTGATCACCGACCAGCCTTTCGGAGAATGGATGGAGCTGTTATTCGTTCCTTCATTAGGCACTGATTTTAAACTTGCTAAACTATTTTTCTGGCCGATACTATCCATTTTTAAAAAGAAGAATAGTACTCCAACATAAAACTAGGCTTGTAAAACGAAGGAAATCTTAACATAAAGCCGTAGCTACTGTTGGAGGATTTCTTCCGAAAAAGGTTAATTCCAGCGGCCGTCAGGACTCTCATGAAACCCCTTTTTCAGCTTTGTTGGTGAAGTTTGGTGCTTCATGAGAGTTCAGAAAAAATCCAATTAGCCTTTTTCCCACCCATTTCCACACTTTTTAAAAGTTAGGAAGGATTTCCTTGCTTATTTTCAACTTTTCTGAGAAAAACTGAGAAATCAATATACTTTTGTCCGTTCTTTGTAAGAGAAAAACGTATATGAACAAAAAACAGTAAATACGTGCAATAGAGACCGTTCTTAGGCCAAACAAACATATCATGTGGAAAACATGGCCATGTGTGAATTGAAATAAATAATAATTAGGAGTTAAAAATGAATAATGATCCGCAATTAAATGGAAAATACCTGGGTACCATTTCAGAGGATTTTGTTGTGGTAGCAGAGACTTTGAAGGAAGCTTCATACCAGATTCGAAAAAATGGATTTGATTACCCAATTTTTGCCATTTCAAAAGATGATTTACCAATCGGACAATTGCTAATTGGGAAACAGGATGTGGCCATCAAATGGAATATTTATGCCTCCTTCCTAGATGAATTTGAACAAAGAGGGCTGGTAGACAAAGAGAAAGATGCAAATTTTAAAGACACTTACAAAAACCCTGATGAATTCTGTTGTTTATTTGTAGTGGACAAGGAGTTTACCAACTTTGTTTTTATTCCTTATCCGGAAGATGCTTAATCTGATCTTTATTCAAGAACAATCCAGGATGAAAGGGGAAGGAAGAAGCCTTGGGTTGAAAAGGGAAGATTTTTAAATTCCCTTAAAAAACAAGGGAGCTAGTCGCTCCCTCCATCATTAATGTCTATAACTGTATTCAACCCTTACCGAACCTAAATCCTCTCCCGATTCCATTTCTGTACTTAGTGTGAGGTCTTCCGAGTCAAGCTGAATAATATCAAAAGTAGCGACAGAACTCACTGACTCAACTTCAAAAGCTCCTATTAAGAATAAATCTACTTCATCATTGGGATAAATAAATAATTTGGTTTGATCCTCATTAAATTCCCAGGTTGTACTAACAGACCCAGTAAATTTTTGGCCTCCTTGTTCAATGATAAAAGAAAAATCCAACGTCTTATCCGTATTAAATTTATAAGAAAAATCATTAACTATATCAATACCAACATCTTCTAGTAAGTTATCTTTAATATAATCAAAGGACAAAGTTATACCCATTGCGTATTCCATTTTTAAAT
>NZ_SMMB01001225.1 GCF_009711365.1 Xanthovirga aplysinae
TCAGAATTAATTTCCTATATTTGCAGTTCATTTTTCGGAGATTGAATTTATCCAATAGAGTCATGAGCGAATTAATAAAATTAATAGAGGACGAATACAATGAAGTGAGAGGTCAATACCCTGACTTCAAAGCTGGTGACACCATCAATGTGCACGTAAAAATTAAGGAAGGAAACAAAGAAAGAATCCAGCAATTTCAAGGAGCTGTTATTCAGCGACGAAATGAAGGTTCAAACGGTGAAACATTCACTGTAAGAAAGGTTTCTAATGGCGTGGGGATTGAAAGGATTTTCCCAATTTTGTCTCCTAACATCGATAAAATCGAAGTTATAAGAAAAGGTAAAGTAAGAAGAGCAAGATTGTTCTACTTAAGAGGAAGACAAGGTAAAGCTGCTCGTATTAAAGAGTTAAAAAGATAAGGGACTTAAAGTCTACTAGATATATAAAAGCCATCTCAAAAGAGTTGGCTTTTTTTGTACATAAACTTTTAGGGACCAAAAAAAACCTTTCAATTAATATTAAACTAGATCCTTTTGGCATTTAGAAAACCGTTTTTTCTTCCTATAACGTGACAAATAGTCAGCCTCAGTGTTTTTTTCTTCTTCAGGTATAAAATTTGATATTGCATAATAAACCCTTCTAGTTTTTCCTTTCTTTCGGAAAAGAAAATAAAAGAAGAAGTAGCTAAGCGTATTGAATTTGATAATTTGCAATTTATATTGCATGATTCGTTAAATAGCTAATTAGTACTTTTTCCGTTAAGGATGTATAGAGCATGAGTAAAACAGTGAATTTCTATAAATACCAAGGAACAGGGAATGATTTTGTCATGATTGATAATCGTGAGCATGTCTTTGATCCAAAAGATCATCAATCTGTACAAAAGCTTTGCGATCGAAAATTTGGGATTGGCGCAGATGGCTTAATTTTAATACAATCTCACGAGGTATATGATTTTGAAATGATCTATTTCAATGCAGATGCTTCTCAAAGCATGTGTGGAAATGGAGCCCGTTGTGCGGTACAATTTGCCAGATTTCTAGGTATTATCTCAGATCAAACGACTTTTCTTGCCATTGACGGGGTGCATAAAGCCTTTGCTAAAGAGGACCTGATTCACCTTAAAATGGGAGATGTAAAAGAGGTAAACCATTATGATGAAGATATGTTTATTGATACGGGATCTCCTCATCATATTCGCTTTGTCGATGATTTAAAAACCTACGATGTGTACGAAAAAGGAAAAGAAGTACGATACGGACAACCCTACGGACAGAAAGGAACCAATGTTAACTTTGTGGAATCCTTAAACGATCAAGAAGTTTTTGTTCGAACCTATGAAAGAGGGGTGGAAAACGAAACACTTTCATGTGGAACAGGGGTTACTGCTGTTTCTTTGGCAATGAGTTATAAAGGCTATCAAAGCCCTGTATGCATACAAACTCCAGGAGGCGATTTACAGGTTTCCTTTCAAAAGAAAGGTGATAATGTATTTGAAGAAATATACCTTATTGGACCTGCAAAACAGGTTTTTCAAGGAAAAATCACTATTTAATACCCCCTAAGACAAACCCAGGAGGTTGCTCGTTATATTATTGTAAAATAATTATAGAAAATCGGTTGTGAAGTATATAGTAAAATTCGGTTTTCTTTCGTTTGTTTTAATAAAGCAAGGATAACCGATTTTCATTTCCTTGTTTTCTAAAAAAAGAATTTAACTTTAGGCAATAAATAAAAAAAGAAATTTAGAGATACGATGTTTAATGTTTTTACAAAAGGGCTTACGAAGATTTTTGGTACAAAATCTGACCGTGACGTAAAAGAAGTCATGCCCTATGTGAACCTGATAAAAGAAGAGTTTGAAAAACTTCTGTCCATTTCTGATGAAGAACTTAGGGAAAGATCTAAGCAAATAAAAGAGCGAATTGCTGAAGACCTAAAAGAAATTGATGATGAAATCGCCGCATTGACTCAAAAAGTTGAGGATCAACCTGACCTAGATATTCATCAAAAAGAAAGTATTTTCAACAAAATCGACAAGCTGGAGGAGAAAAGAAACGAAGAATTGGAAAAGGTTTTGGAAAAAGTGTTGCCAGAGACCTTTGCCATTGTTAAAGAAACAGCTCGAAGATATAAGGAAAATGAGAAATTAGTGGTATCGGCTACCCTTCACGATAAAACCATTTCCGCTCAAAAGGATAATGTACAAATTGATGGGGAAAAGGCCATCTGGCATAACAGCTGGGATGCAGCCGGAAATCCAATTACCTGGGATATGGTCCATTATGACGTACAGCTTGTAGGTGGCGTTGTACTTCATCAAGGCAAAATTGCTGAAATGGCCACAGGGGAGGGTAAAACCCTTGTTGCTACCCTACCTGCATTTTTGAATGCATTGGCAGGAAGAGGCGTCCACGTCGTAACCGTAAACGACTATTTGGCCAAAAGGGACTCCGAATGGATGGCTCCTTTATTTGAATTCCACGGTTTAACGGTTGATTGTATCGATAAATACCAACCTAACTCTCAGGAACGAAGAAATGCTTATAATTCCGATATTACTTATGGTACGAATAATGAGTTTGGCTTCGATTACTTGCGTGACAATATGGCTCGCGACAAAGAGGAATTGGTACAACGAAGGCATCACTTTGCTATGGTCGATGAGGTGGACTCTGTATTAATTGATGAAGCCCGTACACCGTTAATCATTTCTGGTCCTATTCCAAAAGGTGACGAACACGAATTTTATGAGTTGAAGCCAAGAATTTCCAAGTTGGTAGATGCGCAAAAGAAATTGGTCGGCCAGTACTTAGCAGATGCCAAACGCCTGTTAAAAGAAGATGACCAAAAAGAAGGTGGGTTGGCCTTGTTCAGAGCTTTTCGTGGTCTTCCAAAATATAAGCCTTTGATCAAGTTTTTGAGTGAAACCGGAAATCGGCAAATTCTTCAAAAAACAGAGAACTTTTACCTTCAGGATAATGCCAAAATGATGCCTGAAGCTGATAAACCGCTCTTCTTTACCATTGATGAAAAGAGTAATGCGGTGGATTTGACGGAAAAAGGAATCGACCTGATTACCGGAGAAGGGGAAGATCCAAAGTTCTTTATCATGCCGGATATTGGAACGGAAATCGCCGAGGTAGAGAATAATGCGGAGCTTTCCGAAAAAGAACAATTGGAAAAGAAAGAAGCAATTATTCAAGATTATTCGGTGAAGGCACAAAGGGTCCACTCGGTAAACCAATTATTAAAAGCCTATACTTTATTTGAGCGTGATACAGAGTATATCGTAGTCGATAACAAAGTAAACATCGTAGATGAGCAGACTGGCCGTGTAATGGAAGGTCGTCGTTATTCAGATGGTTTACACCAGGCCATTGAGGCAAAAGAAAACGTTAAAGTAGAAGACGCTACCCAAACTTACGCCACTGTTACGCTTCAGAATTACTTCCGTATGTACCATAAGTTAAGTGGTATGACAGGTACAGCCATTACAGAAGCGGGCGAGTTCATGGAAATTTATAAACTGGACGTAGTGACCATTCCTACCAACCGACCAATTCAAAGAGCGGATCGGGAAGACCTTGTTTATAAAACCATGCGTGAGAAGTTCAATGCTGTTGCGGATGAAATTGTGAAACTAACACAAGAAGGACGACCTGTACTTGTGGGTACTACTTCAGTGGAAATTTCTGAAGTGGTCAGCCGTATGTTGAACTTAAGAAAAATTAAACACCAGGTATTAAATGCCAAGCAGCACCAACGTGAAGCAGAAGTGGTAGCTGAAGCAGGAAAACCAGGTACGGTAACCATTGCCACCAACATGGCCGGTAGGGGTACAGATATTAAATTAACCCCTGAATCAAAGGCAGCAGGAGGATTGGCCATTATTGGTACAGAACGCCATGAATCTCGTCGTGTAGATCGCCAGCTTAGAGGTCGTTCTGGTCGTCAAGGAGATCCGGGTTCATCCCAATTCTTCGTTTGTTTGGAAGACAACCTGATGCGTTTGTTCGGTTCGGAACGTATTGCCAAACTGATGGACCGTATGGGACTCGAGGAGGGAGAAGTGATTCAACATTCCATGATCACCAAATCCATAGAACGGGCCCAGAAGAAAGTGGAAGAAAATAACTTCGGAACACGAAAACGCTTGCTGGAGTACGATGACGTAATGAACTCCCAGCGTGAGGTGATTTATAAAAGAAGGAGAAATGCCCTCTATGGGGACAGGCTGGATCTCGATATCATGAACATGATTTATGATACCTCTGAGGATATTATAACCACTGCCAAAAACCTAGAGGACAACGATAACTTTAAGTTAAATGCATTAGGAACTCTTGGTACGCAGCCCGCAATAAAAGAAAATGAACTAAAAGAGCTGAAAGCAGAAGAGCTTACCGAAAAGCTTTATGAAGAAGCATATGCCCATTATCATGAAAAAAATCAAATGATAAAGGACAAAGCCCTTCCAGTTTTAAAGGACTTGCATGCAAAACGTGGAGCTACAGTCAAAAACATCATGGTTCCATTTACCGATGGAATCAAGCAAATTGGAGCATTGGCAGATCTGGAAAAAACACTTTCTACTGATGGATCAGAATTGGTGAAGTCCATGGAAAAAATGATTTCGTTGGCCATCATAGATCAAACCTGGAAAGAGCACCTTCGGGATATGGATGACCTGAAGCAATCGGTTCAAAATGCCGTTTACGAGCAAAAAGACCCATTATTAATTTATAAATTTGAGGCTTTCGAACTCTTTAAGTCTTTTGTAACAAAAGTGAATACTGAAACCGTGTCATTCCTAATGAAAGCTGACCTTCCGGTTCAGCAACCAGAGCAGGTTCAGGAAGCACAAAGTATTAGAAGGAGGCCTGCACCTTCACGGTTAAGGGAGTCCAAGGAAGACAGCGGCTCAGTACTGAGTAACAATGGAAGTGGCAGCGCGGCTGGTCAGCAAACGCAACAAGCTGCTGAAAGACAAGCTCCGGTGAAATCTGAAAAAGTTGCAGGACGAAACGAAAAAGTAAATGTCCAATACATGGATGGCACTATTAAGAAAGGAGTGAAGTTCAAAACTGTGGAAGAGGACGTGAAAAATAATCGTTGTGTAATTATTGAATAATCTTCTTTATGGTTAATTGACTAAGATATACTTTTAAAAGGAAGCTTATAAGTTGAACATTTTTATAAGCTTCCTTTTTTTTGTAACTATGCCAGTTAACAGACTAATTACCAGATTGCAGAGAGAGAAATAGATCATCAATGGAAAAATTGAAGCCTTAAATATTCTTTAGAAACTGAAGGAAATTAATTTTTAGAAATGAAATCGAATGATTTAGTGATCTCTTTTCTACCAAGTCAAAATGGCTTTATTAAATTTTTTAATTCGTAATTAATAAAAACTATGCGCAGCGCATTGGTATGGATAACAATCGTTGGAATCTTTTTTAGCTGTTCCAACAAAATAAGCAAGTCAAAATCTACTTCTGCAAAATACGAGGAAGATCTGGCAGTATATCGACCTCAATTTGATGGGAAAAAGATTGACAACCCCAAAATTGACGAAACTAAGGAAGATGACGCAACCGAAAAAGTAATTCCCGAGCATGATGTTACCGCTCAATTAAATGCTACTCTGGATAGTATTGCCAGCTTTAATCAACAGTTAGGATATGTTGACGGATACCGAATTCAGGTATATATTGGACAAAGTCGGGAAAAAGCTATTGAAGTGAGAAACAAGGTGTATACTTTATTGCCTTCTTCGCGTCCAGAAGTGGAATACAATCAGCCAAATTATAAGGTTAAAGTTGGAAAATTTTTCAATCGTCTGGAGGCTCAAAAAATGTATACGGAGTTAAAGGCCGATTTCCCAAATGTGATAGTTGTTCCACAGCGAATCCAATTGGGGGAAGATTAAAAGTTCATTTAATAAAGAAATGAAAAGGAAAGATGGGATTGAAAGATCGAATAAAACAACTTGCAAAAGAATATGCTGAGGAGATAATTGCCATTAGAAGACATATCCACAGTAACCCTGAATTATCCTTTCAGGAATTCAACACCTCCAAATTTATAGCTTCCAAATTACAATCCTTTGGTTTAGAGCCTATAGAAGGTGTAGCTGGCACGGGATTAACCGTCCTTATTGAAGGAAAAAACCCCAAGAAAAAAGTGCTTGCCCTTCGGGCAGATATGGACGCCCTTCCTATTAATGAAGCTAACCAAGTCAGTTACAAATCAAAAAATGAGGGAGTAATGCATGCCTGTGGGCATGACGTACATTCAGCATCTTTATTGGGTACAGCTAAAATATTGCAGGAGATTAAGAACCAGTTTGAAGGGACGGTAAAGCTGATCTTTCAGCCTGGTGAGGAAAAACTTCCTGGAGGCGCCTCTTTAATGATAAAAGAAGGAGTATTGGAAAACCCTAAACCGGCAGGAATTATTGGGCAACATGTAATGCCCTTGGTACCAGTAGGAAAAGTAGGTTTCCGTGAAGGGATGTACATGGCAAGTGCTGATGAGTTATACCTGACAATAAAAGGCAAAGGAGGGCATGCCGCTCTTCCTGAGATGAACATTGATCCGGTTTTGATTGCATCTCACATCATTGTGGCTTTACAACAGATTATTAGCCGAAACTCTAGCCCAAAAATTCCTTCAGTGCTTTCTTTTGGAAAAGTAACGGCCAATGGAGCCACCAACATAATTCCTGAAGAAGTAAAAATTGAAGGAACTTTCCGTGCCATGAATGAAGAGTGGCGTGCCGATGCGCATAAAAAAATGAGAAAAATGGCAGAAAATATCGCCGAAGGCATGGGAGGAGAATGTGAGTTTAAAATACTAAAAGGATACCCTTATCTGAAAAACAACCCACAGTTAACCGCCAGAGTTAGAAAAGAGGCAAAAGATTATATGGGAGAAGAAAATGTAGTAGATTTGGACCTTTGGATGGGAGCCGAAGATTTTGCTTTTTATTCTCAGGAAACAGACGCCTGTTTTTACCGTTTGGGTGTACGAAATGAAGAAAAAGGAATCGTTTCAGGTGTTCATACTCCTACCTTTGATATAGATGAAAGCGCCCTGGAAATAGGTACAGGGCTTATGGCCTGGTTAACGATTCAGGAATTATCTTTCCCATAAATAATGTGGGGACTTATAATTTTGTGCCTCCCACCAACAACATGTCATTTTAAAGTGAGGGGTTTAAAATGAGGGGAAGAATGTAGTATTTATAACTCTTCACAAATAAATGCCAATTGGCGAAGCATAAAATAAGGAAGTTTATAAAAATGAATAATTAGGAATATTTTTATTCATCACTTTTTGAATTTAACCCCTTCCTCAAACTGCAATTTTTTAACGGCATTTAAATTATTTAACAAATTCATAACAATGAACTTATAAATAATTGATAGTTTTCACGTTCTTTCTTGGTAAATTTGAAGTCTAAAACAACAATTTCATTGTTTTGGATTTATGTTTCTTTAATAATTTCTATTTCTCCAATTATTTGATTTGAGAAAGGTAGGTTAGTTTAACTCCAAAATAAAAACCTGGAGTTAAATTAAGGAATATTTCAAACAGCTTTATGAAGGACCGGTTGATAGCATTAAATAAGCATTCAGGCCTGAAAATAGCCCGACAGTTATTGCAGCTATTGTTAATAATGGTTTGCTTTCTGTTTTCTGTCCGGGTAATAGGTTCTGCCTTTGGCCAGCTGGGAGAAGAGATGATTCATGCAATCATTGACGCTACTTCCAACCCTTTTGTAAGCTTGTTTATAGGAATAATTCTTACAGCCATGATTCAGAGTAGTTCAACATCTACTTCAATGACTGTAGCTTTTGTGGCCTCTGGAGTAATTGGACTTGAGCAGGCTGTACCATTAATCATGGGAGCAAACATTGGGACGACCATTACCAGTTTAATTGTCGCCCTAGGATTTATTAATCGTAAAAGAACTTTTCGAAAGGCCATTGCGGTAGGCACTCTGCATTCTCTCTATAATGTCTTTTTAGTATTGATTCTTTTTCCTCTGGAAATGCAATTTGGGTTATTGTCATCTATGGCTCAAAATATTTCTCAGAAGGTTCTTTCTTTTCCGGTACCTTCGATTGGAAATATTTTCATTTTTAAGGGCTCATTTTTCTCCAAATTAAGTGAGATGATTTCCTCAATTGGAAATGGTTATTTCCTTTTATTAGTAGGAATTACCTTGTTGGTATTGTCCCTGAAGATGATTACGAAGATAAGCCGTAATGCCTTGATTGGCTCTTCAGGAAGAGAGTGGTTTGATGGAATGTTCCAAAGGTCAGAGAAATCCTTTGGATGGGGCATTTTTTTCACAATGGCATTACAATCAAGCTCTGTAACTACCTCCATTTTGGTTCCCCTTGTGGCTACCGAAAAGATACAGGTAAAAAATGCTTTTCCCTTTATCATTGGAGCAAATCTGGGGACAACAATCACAGCGTTATTGGCCGCTTTTTTTGGTATTCAGCAAGCAATGCCTATAGCCATTGTCCATCTGTTGTTTAATGTTACGGGAGTATTGCTTTTTATGCCTTTGGGAGGGATTCGTCAATTGTTAGTGAATTTTTCAGGAATCGCAGGGCGTTTTGCTATGAAATATCGGCTTTCGGTATTTGTTTATATCTTTGTTATCTTTTTTGCCCTACCTTTTGCTCTGATATATTTTAACCATTCAAAAGAAGAAGTCAGCTCTTCAAAAATGATTTCAAAACCATCCATATTTAAAGTAGAGAAGACTACAAAACCTCCTCAAATAATTTCTTAGAGGACTCCCAAAAAAAATTCTTCTTGATTAATATAGTAAAACGGGCAAATACCCCCTCATCCATTTTTTATTATTCCTTATTCATATTAATCCATTGTGCATTTTGTGAAGTTTTCATTTTTCTATTATTTGGATTAACCTTACCTTAACAGTTCGGTTGTTATGATTCTTTTATAAGGGATTTTTTCTGCCAATGTTTAATCAATAAAGTCTAAGTTGGATAAAAAACGGAAATTAATTGACCTTTTAAATGTCGATGAGTTATTAAAACCATTGATGGGTTTAATAGAGGCCAAGATAGAGTTATCGTTGCTCGACATAGAGGAAAGAGCCATTGATATATTAGCAAAACTGTTGTCGTTTTTGATAATGGGAGCACTTCTTACGAACGTTTTAATCTTTGGCAGTTTTGCGTTGGGGTATTTTTTAAATGATTTGCTTTCGAGCAATTATTTAGGGTTTTTAATCATCACAGGATTTTACCTGCTAATTTTTATAGTATTGTATTTAATTCGGAAAAAAGCAGCATTTAAAGATCTTATTTTTAAAGCACTCACTAAACCAAATCATCAATCAAATGAGAAACGGAAATCATGAGGGGGCACCTCGTGGCTTACAAGCCAAAAGAGAACGATTAATGAAAGCCTCGGACGAATATAAGGCCAGATTTGGGGAGCAGGTAGATGAGATTGTTGGAAATGTAAAACAAAATGCGGAAAAATGGGGAAAAAACCTTTTAGTAATATCAGCCACTCTAGCGGTTTCATATGGGTTATTTAAAGCTTTTACAGGCGAAAAAAAAGGTGAAAAAGAAATCTCACCAGGTAAAAACTTGGTAAAGAGCAATAATTATCCTGTTATTGTTAAACCTGAAAGAGAATCTACTATTGTAAGGGCCATTAAAGAAAATATAGCCTTATTTTTGTTGAGTGAATTAAAAAGTCAATTAATAAAGCTAATCGAAAAGAGATCAAAAAGTGCAGAAAAGTAAGATCCTAAAACTTCTTTACCGTAAAAAGCGCATTGGACAAAAATCCTTTGCCATTTTAATTGATCCCGATAAAGTCGAAAAACCGGAAAGTTGTTTAAGGCTCATTGAAATGGCAGCGGAAAATCAGGTCGATTTTTTTTTTGTAGGGGGAAGTTTAGTAACCAGTGATTCCCAGGCGGGAATTATTGATTTGATCCAAAATAATTGCGATATACCAGTCATTTTATTTCCTGGAAGTCTAATGCAGCTGAACTTTTCTGCTGATGCTCTTTTATTTCTTTCCTTAGTATCAGGGAGGAATCCTGACCTTTTGATCGGACAACATGTTCAGGCTGCACCTTTACTCAAAAAAAGTGCATTGGAGATCTTACCCACTGCCTATATGCTAATTGATCCAGGCCACCCTACTTCAGTTTCCTATATGAGTCAAACCGCTCCCATTCCAAAAGATAAACCAAGTCTAGCAGCCAGCACAGCACAGGCCGCTGAATTGCTTGGAATGAAGTTAGTTTACATGGATGCCGGAAGTGGGGCAAAAGAAAACATTTCTGAGGAAATGATCCATACCGTAAGTAAATCTTTGGACATTCCTTTGATCATCGGGGGAGGAATAAACAGTATAGAAAAAGCAGAGAAGGCTTTCAAGGCAGGTGCCGATCTTATAGTAATAGGAAATGGGATAGAAAAAAACCCCAATTTAATAATTGGGGTTTCCAATATAGTTCATTATTGGAAAAATTCTCCATTAAACGTTTAGTAAAGATTCCCTTCGTCTCATTTTCCCTGCCGGTATACCAAACATCATCTTAAAACGGCGACAAAAGTAAGCAGTGTCTTTATAACCCACTTCTTTTCCTATATCTCGAATACTCTTTTTAGTAGCTCTAAGCAGGTTAACAGCCTGTTCCATGCGCTGATATTCGATATAATCTTGAGGGTTTATTCCTGTCAGCATTTTGAAATATTGCCCTACATAATCTTCAGAAACATTAGCCACACTTGCCAACTTCTTATTGGAAAGGTCACCACCTAAATTATCTTTAATGTAGGCGAAAATGCCAATTAAACGTGGATCTTTAAAGTAGGTGCTATTTGTAGCTAATTGCTCTACGAACAACCTATTACGAATGATATGTCGAATAATTTCAACTACCAGGTATTCTGTATTTAATTTAATTACTCTTTGTTTTCCTGCTTCCTCCGAGCTGTTTTCCAATAGAATACTATGGATAATTTGTACTACCTTTTTATTATCCCTGATTACAAACGGAGGAATATCTAATGAAGCGAAAAAGTTTACAGAGTCAAATACCTTTGAATCAAATGAGATGTAACTAAAGCTATCCACTCCAGCCGGATCTCTGTAATTATAGGACTTAAGGTATTTTTCCTTGTTGTTGATAAAATCATCATGAGAGATTGTAAAAACACCACCACTACCATAGGTTATTTTTACTTGTTTCCCTCCAGGAACAAAAAGTATTTCCCCTTCCTTAACCAATTCATCATTTTCTCCAAAACGGATTTCTCCCTTGTTGACCATAAGAACAGTGTTCTCCACATCATAAATACGGTCAACGGAAACCGGCTGCAAGATCCTGATATTGTTGGATTTTACAAACCTAACCCCTAAGGACTCAATGATTTTATTGTAGTCTTCCATAGTTTAGTTAAAATAGCTTAATGAGACGAAAAAAATTAACCATTATAAAAATAGTACAATAAAAGATAACAAATAATTACCGACTGTTGGCCAAAAGCACCTCCTCGATTGCTAACAAATAGAAAGAAAACTTTGATTTTTATTTTCTATTTTAGCAAAGATCTGGCAATGACTATTTTCTGTATTTCTGAAGTACCTTCGTAAATTTGAGTGATTTTTGCATCTCTCATTAACCTTTCTACATGGTATTCTTTTACATATCCATAGCCTCCATGAATCTGAACGGCCTCCACGGTAGTATCCATGGCAACTTGAGAAGCATACAGCTTAGCTTTTGCGCCAGCCTCAGAAAAATCCTGTTTTTGATCTTTCAACCAGGCTGATTTTAAACACAACATCCGGGCAGCTTCAATTTGAGTGGCCATATCAGCTAATTTAAATTGAATAGCTTGGTGTTTGGCAATTTCTACTCCAAATGCTTTTCTTTGTTTGGAGTACTCTAATGCCAATTCATAGGCTCCAGATGCAATACCAAGTGCTTGAGAAGCAATTCCTATTCTTCCCCCGTTCAAGGTATTCATAGCGAAAGTAAAACCAAACCCATCCTCTCCAATTCTATTTTCTTTGGGAACTTTCACATCACTAAACATCAATGAGTGTGTATCAGAACCTCTGATTCCCAATTTATTTTCTTTAGGACCTACTGTGAAACCCTCCATGTCTTTCTCAACAATTAAAGCATTAATGCCCTTGTGCTTCTTGTCAGGATCGGTCTGAGCCATCACAATATAAACTGAGGCACTGTTTCCATTGGTAATCCAATTTTTAGTACCGTTTAAGAGGTAATGATCTCCCTTGTCGACAGCAGTAGTTCTTTGGCTAGTGGCATCGGAGCCGGCTTCGGGTTCCGATAAACAAAAAGCACCTATTATCTCCCCAGTAGCTAATCTCTTTAAATATTTCTCTTTTTGCTGTTCTGTTCCAAATTTTTCTAAGCCCCAGCAAACCAGTGAATTATTTACGGACATTACAACGGAAGCCGATGCATCGATTTTGGAAATTTCTTCCATTGCCAATACATAGGAAATGGTGTCCATTCCTCCTCCGTTATATTTTGGGTCTACCATCATACCCAAAAATCCCAATTCACCCATTTTCCGAACTTGTTCGGCTGGAAAAATTTGTTTCTCGTCTCGTTCAATAACACCCGGTAAAAGTTCGGTCCGGGCAAAATC
>NZ_SMMB01001189.1 GCF_009711365.1 Xanthovirga aplysinae
ATAATTGGGCTTTTTTATTATTATCCTTTGCAAGGTTTTCCAGTTTATCTACTAGCAGAAATCTTTTTTTCTCTTTTAGGTAAATGTTATAGAAGTTTATCTGTGAATCTGGAAATGCCTGAGATTGCACCCCAAAAGAGAGAAAAATGTTGTATTCAATAGTGTTTAATCCTTCAAGGTCCTTTTCTGAATGGATTTGAACCAAGGCAATATCGGAGTAGGTGAGTTTCACCGATTGGAGGATTTTTGAAAACAGGGATTCCTCTTCCAAAGACATTTTTTCTGAAGCAACCAATATTCTTTTTTTGTTTTCTCCCTTAAAGGAAAGGGTTTCTCTCTTTTTCTCTCTTGAAAAAGATTGATTTAAGCTTCCTTCAGCATTTTCATATTGTTCTTTGAGTATTGCTGATGAGGCTGGACTGCTAGGGAGTTCTTCTTTATTTAAGATTTCTTGATGTGGGTCTTCGTCAAAAACATAAATTGGTTCCTGAATGAATAAAGGTAGAAAACTCTTTTGTAAACTCATAAATATGGCTTTTCCAATGTTGGGATAATATCTAATTTAAGCTTGTTAACCAGGTGTTTTTATTTTCTATATTTGGATCAATCTAACCTTTTTTCATGCTTTTCCCCATTAATCCCTTGCCCAACGGCCTTAAGAAAAGGAATAGTTAAGTGATAGTCCCTAATCCTGAAGTTGCAGATTTCTGGATGACGCAAATTCCTATGTCTCTAATAATCACCTTTCACTATTCATTCTTGGAACATTTTTGAAATTTTTATCGGCTTCAAATGGTTTTTGAAAAGCCTGATTTTTGTTTCTTTTTTCGCCCGTAACCTTCGGCTACGAACTAGAAAAGGACCTCAATCAACCTCTCAAAAATCCATTTTAGCTTCTAAAAAAAATATCTAAACAAGCTCTTAATTATTTATTTTTTAACTTTTTCTTCTTCCAGTTTAAAAATGGCCTTTAACTCATTGGCTTCTTCTGGCTTCATTCTTTTCCCTAAGATAAGCCGTAGTTGTCGTCTTCTTAAAGCCCCGTCATAAAGTTCTTTTTCTTCTGCAGTTTCAGGAACTGCTTCTGGTATGCTAATAGGGCGCCCAGATTGATCCACTGCCACGAAAGTAAAGAATGCCCGATTACTTTCGAATTTTTCTCCGCTATTAAGATTTTCACTGGTTACCACAATATGCACTTCCATGGAAGAGTGGAATGCCCGAGTTACTTTCGCCTCTAGGGTGACCACATTTCCAAGGGCAATGGGTTGAGAAAAAGAAATGTTATCGACGGATGCAGTTACCACTACTCTGTTGGAATGACGTTGGGCGGCAATAGCAGATACAATATCCATCCAGTGCATCAGGCGGCCCCCCATTAGATTATTTAGTGGATTGGTGTCATTGGGTAGCACCAATTCTGTCATGATAACTTTTGATTCTCTTACGGGTTTACTGTTCTTTGGCATATCTTCATTTTTTTCGCAAATATAGGGTTTTCTCCTCACAACTGATTCCCTGAGTTATTTCATTTCAAAATAGGCAAAACTCTGAAGTTTATAAAGTTAAGGGGATTGAGAATATTAATGGGTTGTAGGGCTACTTTTAAAAATAAAAATGGGAATTAAAGGCTAAATTCAAATTTAATTTTTTATCATTTTTCAGAAATAATTTTGTGTACTCTTATTTCCAGCCCGATTTACCTAAAAGGGGAACAAAACAAAAATTATGATGTTCCTCTTTAATTAATTTGGTCTCAGTTTCCTTAATGATCCGAATCATTTTTTGGCTTAAACGATTTCCTACAGGAATGATTAAAACTCCCCCTACTTTCAGTTGGTCGATTAAAGCAGAAGGGACGGTTGGTGCCCCTGCGGTAACAATTATTTTATCATATGGCGCATATTGGGGAACTCCTTCAGATCCGTCCCCACATAGAATTGTGGGGTTATATCCAATCTTGGGGAGAAAATGCAAGGCACGTTCGTATAAAACTTTATTATATTCAATTGTATAAACCTCTGCTCCCATAGCTTCTAAAATACAAGCCTGATAACCCGAACCTGTACCAATTTCCAACACTTTATCTCCTTCCTGTACTTTTAAAAGCTCGGTCATTATGGCCACTGTATAGGGTTGTGAGATGGTTTGGCCTTCACCAATGGGAAATGCTTTATCCTGATAAGCGTGTTCCAAAAAGGCTTTTTCAAAAAAATAGTGTCTCGGAACTGTTAGAAAAGCAGCAAGGACCCTCTCGTCTTTTATTCCCTTGGAACTGATTTCTTTTACCAAGGCATTTCTCATTCCTTTATGCTTGTAGCTGTCTTCCAACATTTTAAAAGTTCTTTTTGATTCTTATTTTCTCACCTAATAAAACGTAAATTTAACAAGATAAATCCTTATAAATGTCGTTTTGACAGTTTTTTGGGAAATTTATTGTAATAATTCAAGGGGGTAACTTACTAAGATCTTTATGCCTCTTTTGTCTTTAATTTTATGGATTTTATCTTTGCGACAAATAAAAGAATAGCCATATGTTTACCGGAATAATTGAAACCACCGGAAGGGTGGTAGGAGTGGTTAAAGAAGAAAGCAATGTTCATTTTGAAATTGAAAGTATAATTGCTCCTGAATTAAAAATTGATCAAAGTGTTGCTCACAATGGGGTTTGTTTAACGGTGACAGCCATTCATGAACAGCGTTATACTGTAACCGCCATAAATGAGACTTTGTTAAAGACTAACCTGGGAGAACTAAAAAAGGGGGATTTAATTAATTTGGAAAGATGCGTGCCCATGAATGGACGATTTGATGGTCATGTGGTTCAAGGACATGTAGATCAGATAGGAAAGGTAGTAAAAGTTGAAGAACAACATGGAAGTTGGCTGTTTACATTTGAATATGATCCATCAACGGGCAATGTGACGGTGGAAAAAGGTTCAATATGCATCAATGGCACAAGCCTTACTTGTTTTAATTCAAAAGATAATGGTTTTTCAGTGGCCATTATTCCTTATACCTTTGAGCATACCAATTTTAAACAATTAAAAGAAGGAGATACGGTAAATTTAGAGTTTGATATTATTGGAAAATACGTGCAAAGGCTTCTGCAAAGAAAAGATTGATAAAAAAAGGTATCTTCTTGGAATGGGTAGATACCTTTTTTTCTGAAAATTTAGGGATGAAGCTCAACTCCTCCAATGTCAGTAACTTCTCCCAATAAAACCTCTACATCCTTAATTGTGATAACTGTTTCGTCTGTAGCACCCTCGGAAGGGATCTCAATTCGGATTTCATAAATACCAGGTTCGGCCCCTCTAATGATAAATTGACCATTTTCATCCGGGTAGGTGCTAATTACCTCTTCTTCCCCTTTTACAGCATAGATGACGGCATTTTCTCCAGCGGGAGATATTATTCCTTTGATACTACCGCTTTCTGCTTCCGTTGAAGTGCGAATTACAGGTTTAAGGGTATATATTCCGGAGTTCCCATTTTTTATAACTGAAAGGGCTGCATCAAAATCTAATAGTAGTTTGTATGTTACCCCTTCGGCTAATTCTTCATGAAGATTTAATTTCAGACCACTTTCTTCTGCACTTGGTATGCTAAGGGGAATAATTTCTCCATCAATTTTTACAGAATTTTCTTCACCAAGAACCAATCTAATCTGGTTTATTTTTCCTGCAGCAATCTCCGAGTCAGTTAAAATTGCCTCATTTCCAGCGGTTAATTCCAATAAATCGTATATACCAGGTTGGACATTCTGTAAGCTCTCCCAACCGTCATCCTCATCTGAGGCTCTATTTATCAAAACGTCTTGAATGTCAATATTTACCTCTTCGTAATCAGCAGGAGAATCAACCAGGCTAACCTGAAATCGGCTAAGTCCTACCTCTGTTTCACTTTCCACATCTTCCTTTTCGTTTTTACAGCTATATAAGGCCAGAATAGAAAAAGAAAATATAGCTAAAAAGGTATATTTAGTTAAGTTATTTAAATTTCTCATCGCAGGTTCAATTAAAAGTTAAAAGTGGACTTTCTTTGGAAAAGATTAAATTCAGCTGAAAAATGGAATACGACTAAATGATTGTTTAGGGTATTAATGAATTTTATTTTAAGCTATTCATTCTTCTTAAAACCCTGTCGTTTTCTTCCACAATGAGACCGGCCTGTTATTAAAAAATATAATAATGTTCGAACAGTTTAGCTTAAACAATTCGTGTGCCAATCTTTTTATGAGAAGGATGGTAAAATTGTATTTTTATTGGATTGATTATTGATAATAATGGTTTTGTAAGGGTGATTTTGTATATTTATAAGGATTTCTTTTTTCCATTCATAATAATTTTCAAAAGCATAGATCTCTCCAATGACTTCCCAAATTAATATTAAATGTTTAATTGTTGATGATGAAGTCGTTTCAAGGCAAACCTTGAAATATTTTGTGGATCAAACTTTATTTTTAAGTTTTCAAAAGGAGGCAGAAAGTGCGATGGATGCCGTAAAGATTTTGAAAAAGGAACCTATAGATTTGATTTTTTTGGATATCAATATGCCTAAGATGTCTGGGTTTGATTTGTTAGAATTTATTTGTGAGCCCATGGATGTTATTATTGTATCTGCTGAGAAAGATCATGCTTTAAGGGCTTTTGATCTTCAAGTGATAGATTATTTGCTTAAACCTTTTCAATACAATAGATTTTTGAAGGCCGTGGATAAGGTTAGAAATAAATGGGAGGAAAGGAGAGTGAATAGCCAGGAAATAAGCAATGTCTTTATAAAGGAAGGAGGAAGGAGAATAAGGATCAACCTTCTAGAAGTACTTTTTGTGGAAGCATGGGCCGATTATGTGATTTTACATACGCATACAAGAAAGCATATTTTACATTTTACCATGAAAGGAATAGAGAAAAGACTTCCAACAGGGTCATTTGTGCGGGTTCACCGTTCTTATATCATTAATATCAATCAAATTGAGTCTGTGGAGGAATCAAAAATAAAAATAAAAGGTAGAGAAATTCCCATTGGAGTCTCTTTCAAAGGGAATTTTTTGTCCAAGCTCCATATGTTTTAGTGCAAAAAATTGAATAATGAAAAGGATGAAAATCCATTTTTCAATTTTCCTTATAAGATAATTCTGAAATATTAACTCTTCGCCATTATCTTTTCATTGTTTTTAATCGAGTTGGTAGGAAGTACTTTTTCATAAATTTTAAAAATCAGATAGCCAAAAAATATGCCAACTAATCCTCCGGTGATGACGTCGCCAGGGTAATGAACCCCCATGTAGATTCGGCTGTAAGAAACAATTATTGCCCAGACAAAAAAGTATTTAGCCCAGGAAAAGCGATTTCGAATAATTAGCCAGAAAAAGGTAGCAAGACCAAAAGTATTGGCTGCATGAGAGGAGGCGAATCCATATTTTCCACCACAACCTTTTACTAAATGAATGAACTCCTGAATATCGGGATTATAACAGGGCCTTAAGCGGGAAAAGAAAGGTTTCATAAATGAAGAGGTGAATTGATCGCAGGCAGTTATAACCAAGGCTATTCCCACTACCATATAGATTGCCTGCCATTTGTATTTCCAAATCAAAAAAATTAATAATAACAAGTAAAATGGAATCCATTCTTTTGTGCCAGTAACCCAAGCCATTAAAGGGTCCAATACGGGGGTGTGTAAGCTGTTGAGCCAAAGAAAAAGTTGTTCATCCAGGCTTTTAAGGTTTTCTAGCATGATCTCGAATTAATAGCATATTGTAAAGTAAACGGGAAATTACTCTTAAAATGGTGTTTATTCAAGAAATCCTGAAGTAAAGTATCTTGTTTTTAATTTTGGGAGGAATTTGGAATGAAAATCGATTGTGGGTTGAATAACCTTTCACTTTTTGGACTTAATTGAAAAGGGCTTGGGAATAAATAATAAAAGGAAAGAGTACAATTTTTTGCACCCTTTCCTTTTATTTTTTTTATTAATCAGCTTGAACCACGAATTAAACTACCTCTAATGCCACCTCAATCATTTTATTAAGGGAGTTTTGTCTTTCTTCCACCGTTAATTTATCCTGACTGATAAAGTGATCACTCACAGTTAAAATGGCAAGAGCACTGACCCCAAATCGTGCGGCAAGTGTATATAAGGCAGTAACTTCCATCTCCACCCCTAATACGTTGTATTTAGCCCACAATTTCCACGCATCGGGTTCTTCATAAAAAGCGTCTACCGTCAAAACGTTTCCTACATGAGCATCTGCACCTATTTTTTCTGCTTGTTGCTTGGCTGCCAAAAGCA
The DNA here is from genome assembly GCF_009711365.1 of Xanthovirga aplysinae. Lineage (GTDB taxonomy): Bacteria > Bacteroidota > Bacteroidia > Cytophagales > Cyclobacteriaceae > Xanthovirga > Xanthovirga aplysinae. The sequence continues at coordinate 6,298 of NZ_SMMB01001189.1, forward strand.
AATCAAAATCAGCTACAGGGGCAAAATCACAACCTTGAAAAATATTTTTATTCAAAGAAGAAGTTGTGGAAGTGGCCATTGGCAATACCAAATCATTTAACTTCACCTTTTCCTGATAAGAGCCACAACTACCGATTCTGATCATTTTTTTCACCCCGTACTCGTTAATTAGCTCATGGCCATAAATAGAGAAAGATGGGATTCCCATTCCTGTCCCTTGTACAGAAACTCTTTTTCCTTTGTAATATCCTGTATACCCAAACATCCCTCTTACTTCGGAATAACAGTGGACATCCTCCAAAAAATTGTCAGCCACTAATTTTGCTCGCAAGGGATCTCCAGGTAAAAGTACTTTTTCTGCTATTTCTCCTTCTTTGGCTCCTATATGAATACTCATCTCTTATTTTTCTAGATTAAAAACTGAAAACATTTATTATTTTAAAATTTGTTGTGCAAAGCTTCCCTTTATACTATTTCCTAAAAGGATCTCCTCCACAGTTGCTCCAATATCTTGAAAACTATGTCGAAGTCCAAGGTCGATTGGCTTTACCTTTTTTCCTGCAACTAATATAGGGACATGTTCCCGAGTATGATCAGTTCCTTTAAAAATTGGATCGTTTCCATGGTCTGCTGTGATGATTAATAAATCATCATCCTTTAAAGCGGCCATTAAATCCGGTAATTGTTGATCAAATCTTTCCAAAGCATTTTTATAACCCAAAACATCCCTTCTATGCCCATAGAGAGTATCAAAGTCAACTAGGTTTATAAAGATCAACCCCTTACTTTCTTCTTTGATAAATGCAAGAGTTTCCTTAACTCCCTCATCATTGGAAGCTGTTTTTTTGTATTGGGAAATGGCTTTACCTGCGAAAAGATCATAAATCTTTCCAACAGAAATCACTTCTTGCCCAGCTTCGTGTAATTTACTTAGAATGTTTTCTCCTGGCTCCAAAGAAAAATCGCGGCGGTTTGCAGTTCGGGTATAATCACCTTTCTCTCCCACAAATGGGCGGGCAATTACACGACCCACTTTTAGCATGTCACGAGCAATTTGGCAATACCGGTAAAGCTCCTTAATTGGAACTACCTCCTCGTGAGCAGCAATCTGAAAAACCGAATCCGCAGAAGTATAGACAATCAAATTACCTGAATGAACATGCTCCTCACCCAATTCTTGGATAATAGCAGTACCAGAAGCCACTTTATTACCCAGAGTTTTGCGCTCACATTTGGCTTCAAACTCTGAAATAATTTCTTTCGGAAACCCATTTGGGTAGACTGGAAAGGGCTCATCCAGGATTTGTCCAGCAATTTCCCAGTGTCCTGTGGTGGAATCCTTTCCTTTGGATTGCTCCTTTGCCATTCCAAAAGCACCTTGGGGATTTTCGGTCGGCCTAATCCCCTTTAGAGGGGCAATATTTCCCAAACCTAATCTTTCCATATTCGGAACCTGAAGCCCCACTGCATCGGCAATATGTCCCAAGGTATTTGCCCCCAGGTCATCAAAATCTATTGCATCCTCCGAAAAACCTATTCCCACGCTGTCCAAAACGAGCAGGATGACACGATTTATTTGTTGCATATTTTAATATCTTAAATATTAATTCCTAAAACCAGAATCTGGCAAAGGTATGTAATTCATCCATTTCATGGAAATCTCTTTTTAGGAAAGTGCTCTTTTGATCAAATTTTGTAGTGTAAGTTGATTGCTTAAAGCAGTACCTAATTACCTATTTGGTATTCATTTCTAAAAAAAAGTCAGTAACAAAAAAGTACGCCTTGCGGCGCACTTTGGGGTATTTGATCATTCGGGCTAATAGATCAAACCTTTGGCTTTTAATTATTTTATTCTAATCACTCTTATTTGGGTAATTTTTATTCCGACCAGTTACTTACTAATTCGAGAAATTCTTTTCGATAACCAAAAGGATCAAAACTTGTAGATTCATTTCCTAAGTCTAAAATCATCTGCTTTGAAACGTTTCCCTTATATTCTGATTCTTTCATTAATAGTCCAAATCCTGTTATGGCAGCTGCAAATTTCATGTTTTCGGTGGCATAATTTATTTCCTGAGGTGTCATTTTAATTTCATGACTTAAAAGCCTGCTTTGACTTTCATTTGGTTTTTTATACCGAAAATCAAATTGGGCATATTGCTCACTATTCAAGACATCCAATAAAATCACCTCGTAAAGAGCTGTAATAGTTTGAGAGGAACCTATTTCCCCAGCATCCTTTGCATCATCAGCAAAATCATCCTCATTAAGACTCCTGTTCTCATATCCAATTAATCGGTAGGACTCAACCATATTAGGGTTAAAAGTAATTTGAATCTTTGAATCCTTGGCTACTGTATAAAATTTACCAATCTCATGGTTGAATACTTTTTGAATTTGTGCAGCATTATCAATGTATTCGTAATTTCCATTTCCCTTATTGGCAATCTGCTCCATCATATGGTCATTTAGATTACCATCTCCCACACCAAGGACTGTAAGATATATTCCTGATTCTCTCATTTCCTCAATTAAGGTGATAAGTTCCTCCGTAGAGGAAGGGCCAACATTAAAATCCCCGTCCGATCCCAGAATCACACGATTATTTCCATCAGGGATAAAATTTTCCTTTGCAATTTCATAGGCTGTCGTTATTCCGGCTGCACCTGCAGTTGAACCCCCAGCCCCTAATTTATCTATGGCGTCTTTTATTTTACCTTTTTGATCCCCGTGAGTGGACTTCAATAGGACACCGGCTTCTCCTGCATAGGTTACAATGGCAATCTTATCTTGATCTCTTAAATTGTCGACCATCGTTTTGAACCCTGATTTTAGAATTTCCAGTTTATCCGGTGAATCCATTGAGCCAGAAACATCAATGAGAAAAACATAATTAGAATTAGGTAGGTCATTTTCGGGAATGGTAATACCTTTCATCCCTACTCTCATTAAATAATGATCTTCATTCCAGGGACAAGTTGATACCTCAGATTCCAGAGAAACATTTTCACCATCAGTGGGCTCCTTATAATCAAAAGTGAAATAATTAATATATTCTTCAACTCTTACCGATGCTGAAGGGGGAGTTTGTCCTAAATATAAAAATCTTCTCATATTGGCATAAGACCCTCCATCAGCGTCAACAGAAAAAGTTGAAATAGCCTGATCGGATACCTTTATAAAAGGGTTCTCCTCATAATCTTTGTATTTCTCATTACTTACATTATCATCGGGAAAAGGTTCAACTGATGATTCTGGGTCTGAATAATCCTTGTGCATTTCACAGCCAAAAAAAATAAATAGCAACAAAACACTGATCCGGGAAAGTAAGTGTGATTTCATGATATAAATGTTATGGGTTTACAAGTTTTTTTAATGCGTAAGAATTCATTGTAGCATTACCGGTAAATATTTTGGGTGCACTCGTAAGTATATTTATCAGACAAGATAAAACCCTAATCCCTGAGTGGAATTTTTAAATAAAATCTAACCTACAATTAATAAAGAAAATGGTTAAAGAATAACAGGTCTATATTAAATCCCATTTCAGTTGGCAGCATTTAGGAAAGGAGGTGGGAGCATGGGAAACTACTCGTAAAAACGAAAAGGGTTTTATCCAATTAATGAGTTTTGAATAAATAGTTTATGTTTTCTCAATTTTATAAGGGCTAACGGTTGAGGTACTTAAAAAGGAGCAAATATTAATTCTATCTCTTTCTAATGTAAATAAGAATCTAGAACCCTTTAAGTCACTAGGGTCTCGGTTTAAACTCAATGCCGGGGGAGAGAGTCATCCTAAGGTTTGATAAGCCTTCTCAATTATTTTTTGATTGTTTAACGCATCCTTTAAGGTCGGGAATTCCCTTTTGAAACCATTGAGATGATCTATGATGCTTTTTCCTAAATAATAAGTGCCAATGGTAAACAGATTATTGTCAGAGCCTGTGAAAATTGATTTTGTTTCATTTGATACTGGGATTTCACTGAAATCATTTCCCTGCTTATTTTTTAAAAACAATTTATTTTGGGAATCAATCTTTATAGAACCTTTATTGCCTTCTATCAAAAAAATCATTTCGTTTTTTCCTTTACTCATCTGGCTGACTACAATTTTACCAGTAAGGTTGTCATTAAATTCCAAGTTTAGATGAGCCAAATCATCGGCTGTTACTGCTTTTAAGAGACTTTCCCTGGTCCTCCTAGCATTTTTTGCAATTCTGAAATTGGATTTTCGAATTTGCTTTATAGGTCCAAATAACCATTGAGAAATATCTATAAAATGTCCTCCTACTAAATTAAGATGACCACCTCCAAGCTTTAGGTCGTTTGACCAATTCCATTCTTGGTCAGGGGATAAAGCAAAGTCATTTTC
>NZ_SMMB01001071.1 GCF_009711365.1 Xanthovirga aplysinae
TTTTTAAACTCCTCCATAAATTTTTTTATCATTTGAAAATGCGGTCCTTTCCAGTAAATTTTGTCACAACCCGAACATTGGAAAAATTCTTTGTAAGTTTTTCTTATGAAGGGGAGTAGCTTATCTTCAATTTCCTCCTGTGCAATGGGAGTTAAAAGGCCATTACAAGTGGGGCACCTTTTAGCTAATTGAATATTTTCCCAAAGGTCAAATCTTTTCAAGATTTCACCAAAGCGGATCTTGGGGTTGGTAGCTCTCACCCAGTACCCCCTGCTCAATTTTTTGTTTTTTAGCAGGCCTTTATCCCGAGTTAATACGATTCTTTTTTGTTCTTCTGCTATTCGAACGATTTCCGAATCGTCATAAGATTTATCATACCAGGTATCAAAGCCTGCCAATCGCAAAAATTTGCATAATTTTCCCAAGTGCACATCCAGGATAAATTTCGTTTCTCGCAAAGGGGCAGGTCGCAAATGGCAGATATTAGTAATATCCATGCTCTCAAAAACAGGATATACAGAGATTCGATCCCCTTGCCGGAGTTGATAACTGAAAGAAACGGAATTCCCATTCACCAAAATCAAATCCACTTCCGTATGTGGAATTCCAATGGCTTCAATGGCATGTTTGACAGATGGATTTTTTTTAAATTGATATAAAAAATCGACCTTTTTCCTTTCATCAGGAAGAAAATCATTCAGTTCTTCATAAAATCTGAAAGTAGCGGTATGTAAACTTAAAAATAAAATATGCGTGAAGTCTGGGACATGGGTTTCAAAGGGTGCTGTAATTGGTGCAATAGGAGGAACTGGGGACGTTACTGCCTCACACCTTTATTTTGAGGGCCCTGAATGAGATGGGGTTTGTGACGCAAAGCCCTTTTACCCTGGAGGAGATTAGGGCAATCAGGTTGATCCTATGAAATAATTTCAGGGATTTTGATATAAAGAAATATATTCGAAGGTTTTTCTTCGGATATATTTTACTTTTCTGTTAAGCTGTATTGGCCCTACAAAGGCAATACATTTTCAAAAAGATAAAATTGATTTTTTTCTTTTTGGAAAGTTTTCATTCCAGAAATTAATTTACTCAATAAGCTGCATATTTGATTGTTATTTTATGGATAAATTTATCAATTGACTAATAAGGCTACAATTTTACAATAGAAATATCTTCAGAAATGAAAAAGCCAGAAATGTGTCCTGTCTTCTGAACCCTTACATATTCTTATCATAAAAATTTATTTTTATAACTAAAGCCCAGTCAACTTTTTTTGCAGTAGCTTCTATAGTCGATTCTTCATGATAACCTTGTGTTTTCTCAATGTCTGTTGCCATTAATCCCCAGATTGAAAGTTCTTGATCAACACTGGTCTTGAATTCCTTTTGAAGGTTAAAAGGACTAGATCCATAAAATTTGGGGTATTTTTCCACATTTTGACTTGAACTTGAATAGCCACTTTGATCAGATATAACTATGGTCATAATACTTGACTGAGAGGGTTCTGAATTATCTAGATTAATATCTCTTAATGATATACTTACTTCTCCATTGAATCCATTTTTTAAATGGGTCTTTATTAAATTTGTGTTACTTTTTAATTGACCATTTTCCCAAATCTCATATTTTACCTCCATCCATTCTTTATCACCTTTATAATTAACTTTCACACAACCGGTTGTCATTCCAAGGTGCGGTTTCAACTTTTTGACCTCCCCCATAAATAGAGAACTGGGAACAATCCTTACTTCTTCATTCAGAGCTTCGTTACTCCTTACTTTTTCTTGAGTGCAGCTTGTGAGGATTAGAAACATAGAAATAATAATTCCTATTTTTTTTTCATTTTTTAATGCTGATGGACCCATTAATTGAATTTTTTAAGAAATAAATTTTAAAAAAATGTTGTTTGATGGAATTTATTCTTTCCAAACTAGTTATTGACTTTCAGAATATAAAAAGGTTTAATTTAATAGACCAAAAAAAATCTAAAATTGTAGTTACTTCAATTTTAGGAACCCTTCTAAAGCAGCCATTTTTCCCATCCTCTGTGAGGAAAGGGAAATAGATTTTAGCACCTACCCGAATCCGAAAATAGGAAAAGTAAAATGGCGGTTTTTCATAAATACCCAAAATTATTTTATTTAATTCGCCTGAATAGTTCTTACAAATGGTAGAATTTTTATTAATTGGTCTATTTTTTAAAACGCCCTTTATAATTCCTGTTGTTATTTTTAGCCTTTTTACCTTTTGGTAAAAGCTTTTTCAAAAAATTAAACTTAAAAGATGGAAATTTTTTTACAAACAGAAACATGGATTGCCCTACTTACCCTGACTTTTTTGGAAATTGTATTAGGAGTAGATAATATCATTTTTATCTCTATTGTATCTTCAAAGCTACCACAACATCAGCAAGCAAAAAGTAGAAATGTTGGCCTGTTGTTAGCCCTAGTTTTTAGGATTCTGCTCTTAATGGGCATTACTTATATTATTGGTTTTACTAAACCATTGGTGACACTTCTTGATTTTGAATTGAGTGGAAGAGATCTCATCTTGGCAGTCGGGGGACTTTTCCTGTTGTTTAAAAGTACTACAGAAATCCACCATAAAATGGAACAAAAAGGAGAGGCTGAAAAAAACGGGAAAAAACACACTATGTTTGCAGTGATTATGCAAATAATCGTACTAGATATTGTTTTTTCTTTTGACTCCATTCTTACAGCCGTAGGATTGACTGATCAGTTGCTTATCATGATCATTGCTGTAATTATTTCTTTAATGGTAATGATGGCCTTTTCTGGGAAAATCAGTGATTTTATTAACAAGCACCCCACCTTACAAATGCTGGCCCTTTCTTTCTTAATTTTAATTGGATTTATGTTGATTGTCGAAGGATTGCATTACCATGTGCCAAAGGGGTACATTTATTTCGCTGTATTTTTCTCCCTTATTGTAGAAATCCTAAATATAAGGATGCGGAAAAATTATGCTCCTGTTAAGTTGCATAAAAGAATGGGGGAGGAAGAAGAATCGGGTGAATAGGCAATTTCATGAAGGTTTAAGGACTGCAGTTTTCTTGGAAGGTTAGGGTTGAATGAAGCTTCCATTTCATAGGGAAATGGAAGCAATTTTATTACTTGCCTTATTAGTGGTTTTCAATTAATTCCAAGATTTTAGATTTGTTTTTACTTGAATGATCCTATTTGATTTATCAATGATTTCTATTCTTTCTTAATTGAGCAAATAAGACTTTCCTTTATTTTAAGGTCGTTTATTGAATTCTTAGATAATTTGAAAGAAACAGGGAGGGAGGTGATTAATAAAAAATAATTTTAAGCACACATTCCTGAAATATAAATATCGTCCTAGAAAAAGTAAAATGATGGATTGGTGGTTTTTTTGGATTTAGGACAGATAAGGTACTTTGTGAGTTTTAGTAGAAAAGAAGTATTTTTCTAACTCTAATTACTTAACTCAAGTCCCTAGTGTGCTTTTAAAACCCAAAAATATAGAAGTTATAAATCTTTAAAAATCTGTGTTTGATCAAGGTTTTTGAAATTTTAGTACTTTTTATATTGGTGGGGAGTTTTTGTGTTTCAACTTTAAAATATAAAAATAATCCTGTTTTATTATATTGGTGTTAGTTGATATAAAATATAATTATTAGGTTACTGCAATGCTAAGAAGTTGTTTTCTCGTTTAAAAGCTAGTGTTATATATTTGTAGGATTTAAAACGTAAAACTCTTTTGAAGTAGGATTTCTTTATATATTGAAAGTTTCCCTTATAGCTTTAATTGTAGAGAAATCAGCTTTACCTTTATCATAGCTCCTCAAACTAAAAAGTTTTCAACACTTTAATAACTCTTCCCTTCCTAAGTAAGTACTTGCCTGAATCACTAATTAATAAAGCTGATAATTTCTACCATTGGGCTTTTGTTTAACGTTCTTTTGTTTTTGGAATTAATTCAATGAGTTTGTTTATTTCTTTAGATTAATGTTGTTCTTTAAAAAATTAAAACAGTGCCATCCTTTCAAACCTTAATGAGGTTAATAAACAATTCGGATTGTACACTAAAACCTCACCCAATTTATCAACCAACCTTTGGTATCCTCAAAAAAGAAACTTCTCTTTATTTATTCACTTTAATAAACTCTTTAACCAGTTAATATTTAAAAAGCTATGAAAAGAATATTTACCTGTTTAGTGGCATTGGTTGTTACTGTACAACTAAGTTTTGCCCAAGGCAACGACAACAACTTTCAATTCGGTCTGGGATTACAATCCAATGAACTGAATATAGTGAACATGAACAACATGATTATGGGAATGAACAATGAAGGGAATACACAGTTGAATTTTTCTGGTCAAGTTGGGATGATGAACACCTATATGGGGAATAACAATATCATGGGAATGAATAACCTTGGAAATATTCAACAAACCAATCTTTTAAGTGTCGGAGATCTTAATATGGTCATGGGTAATGCTTCCATTAATGGGGATAATAATGCCTTTAACCTTCAAATTGCCCAGGTGTTAAATGTAGGTAATCTTAATTTTTTTGTGGACAATGCTTCCATTGTTGGGAACCGTAACCGATTTAATACGCTGATCGCCCTGGCCGCCATATTTGGTGAAACAAATTTTGTTGTACGCAATGCTGAAATAAGAGGTAATCGCAACCGGTATAATGGCCTTGCGGCCTTTGTTAGCATATTTGGTGATGTGAATTCATTTGGATCATCTGGCGGCTCCCCCGGAAATGCGGCTATAATTGGTAATCGCAACCGTTATAATGGACTAGTGACTTTTGCCAGTATATTTGGTAGTAGTAATGAAATTATTTTGAATTCGAGTATTGTAGGTAATCGTAACCGTTTTAATGGTCAAGGGACTTTTGTCGGTATATTTGGTGATGATAATTTGGTGGAAGGTAATGCCCTTATTTCAGGAAATCGCAACCGTTTTAATGGTCAGGGTGCTTTTATGGGGATTTTTGGAGATGATAATATGATTGGCTCTAATGCCCTTATATCCGGCAACCATAACCGTTTTAATGGTCAGGGTTTGTTTACCAGAATATTTGGGGATGGAAATATGGTGATTAGCAATTCCTTAATAGCAGATAATCGAAATAGCTTGAATGTCCAAGGTTCCTATATCCGTATTTTTGGGGAAATGAATGACATTAGTTTTAATGCGGTTATGGGTGGTAACCGTAATCGTTCGAATGGCCAAAATGTTTTTGCTACAATATTTGGTGATGAAAATATGATAAATAATAATGCAACTATTTCTGGGAATCGGAACAGACTTAACCTTCAAAATGTATTGGTTACTCAAATTGGAGTACTAAATGAAATGAACCTGAATGCCGTAATCCTGGGCAATCGCAATAGATCCAATCTCCAGAGGATGGGAGTCCTTCAAATAGGACGTCGGAATCAGATGAATAACAATAACGAAATTGAGGATAATGAAAACGGTAATACGATCCAAAGCTTGGTGGGTGCTCAAATAGGCCGGCGCAATCAGATGAATGAAAATAACTTGTTAAATATGGGTAACAATAATTCCCTCCAAAGTATGGTTGACATTCAAATAGGACGCCGAAATGAGATTAATAGTAATAACGAGATTGATGATAATAACAGTTTGGTTCTTCAAAGTGTAATTGGTGCTCAAATAGGTCGGCGCAATCAAATGAATGATAATAACCAAATGGATGATAATAACAATTTGGTCCTTCAAAGTGTGGTTGGTGCTCAAATAGGACGTCGCAATCTGATGAATGAAAATAACCAGATTAGTAATGGTAACAGCCTTATTTTCCAAAGCTTAGGTGGTATTCAAATTGGTAATGATAATCAGCTGCTTGGGAATAACCAAATATTAAGCGATGGAAACATGGGGTCTGTTCAAATTTGGAATAAGATCCAGGTTGGTAATAATAACATGTCGAATAACAATAAAATGATCCAATAGTTGCTTCATTTAGAAGCGAGGAGAGAGGCCCAACATAGGACCGATTTTAGGATGTTGAAAGATGCCTCTAAAGCCTTATAAAAAAAGGAATTTATTGTAAATGCATTTTTAGACAAGTATATAATAAATCGTGATGGCTCGTATTTTATCTAACAATCTGATTTTATTCTTTTCTAATACGCTCATGAAGCACTTGACTTAATAACTGAGGTGAAAAAGACCCTGGAAGTTTTCTCTCAAAAAAAATTATCTAGGAAAGCCGTTTAACTTTAAGGCTTTCCTAGATTTTTTTAAAGTTTGATGAGTAGTTAAAGGCCATTATCCGTTTAAATTGAACAGCTTGACTCATTAGCTGAATTCTCATTTTTCTCACTTGTCAAGCCATTAATAGCGTCATTTCCTTCCCATTTGTCCATAACTTCAGGCGCTGGCCGGGCATTGATCCCTTCACCGTAAATGGTAGATGTTCCATGGGTATAAAAAGCCTCCCAGTCTACACCCTGGGGGTCTGTAATCCATGACTTCACACTTTTTGAATAGCAGCAGGTAGATTTTCCTTCCTCAAAAATTTTGCCTTTAGCCAATTGCATGTTGGAATAAATCTCATGTAGTTCACCTTCCGATTCTGCTTCAATTCCCAAATGCTCTATTCCGTTTTCTTTATGACCTGTGGAAATGGCAAAATTGACTTTCGGGTCATGAAGCATCCATTTGGCATAGTCGGGTTTAAGGATAGTAGGTGCTGTACCAAACAATGCAGTGTAAAAATTAAGGCTTTCTTGTAAATTTTTGATTCTAACGTGAACATGTAATCTTTTCATAATCGTCTGTAGTTTATGGGTAAATAAAAAATCTACTACCAAGACTTTTAGACTCTGAAAAAGACGCAAAAATTATTCGCATTTTTTTTCAAAAACATTTTTTAAGGGCTGGCAATTATCCTTAACCAGAAAATCAGTTAAATTCCCATTGGCATCTTTATCCAGATAAAAGCAGGACGAAATCTCTTTTTGTAATAAATTTCTAGCCCTTTGGATCCTGCTTTTGGTGGCTGAAAGCCCAAGGTTTAGTTTATTTGCAATCTCTTCCTGTTTTAGTCCTTCGATATCAGATAACTGTAGGGGGATGGCATATTTATCCGGAAGTAATCCTAATAAAGGCTCTACGTATTCAGCTAATTCTTTATATACTGTAGCCTCTTTTGGTTCTGGTTTATCCACTACCTCATTAATTTGCCTTTTTTGTTTTTTGAAATGGTCATAAACTATGTTTTGACTAATTTGAAAAAGCCAGGATCTGACATTTTTTATTTCTTTATCGGAGCAGCAAACTTTATATGTTTTCATCAAAACTTCCTGAGTCAGTTCATCAGCCAAATCAGGATCTTTCACTTGACGCCAAATGTAGTTTCTTAATCCATCTTTATATTG
>NZ_SMMB01000911.1 GCF_009711365.1 Xanthovirga aplysinae
CCTCCTTCCTATCGAAAACCAAGATTTTCAAACTCACTTTTTATTTGATCACCACCTTTTCTTGCTTTCTCCTTTTACGAAAGAGAAATATAAATAGTATTTGTCCACAAACTCTTTACTCCTTTTAAGGGAAAGTGGTATTTGGTTGAAATACCAAATCAAGCTATGAAATTTGGCATTTTTTGAGAATATGTAGCTAATATGTACTAAATCAAGTCATTAATACCTTTCCTTAATAAAAAAAAATAGTATTTGGAGTGTTTTTTGCTAGATAAAAAGTCATCTGGATTAGGGAAAAAGCCCTAATTTTTTTCTAGTTAATCAATCCAAACTATTTATGATTATGAAAAAGATCCTGCCCTTGTTAGTTTTTTGTTTTTCAGTTTCAATGAGTCATTTTGTCTTAGGACAGAAATTAAAAAAATATGAATATGCAAAGTTAGTAGAACGTCCAATTGCCTTTAAAAATAAAGTGGAGGTAGAAATCGATTATGGACAAAATTCGAAGTATCTAGAAGATCAAAGAATTAGAGAAGAAAACGGAAAAATTAAAACTTTTAATTCCATGATTGATGCCTTGAATTATATGGGAGAAAATGGGTGGGAGTTTGTCCAAGCCTATCCAGGAACTTCCGGAGGAGTTGTTAGCAGTACTACTCAACATTGGATATTAAAAAGGCCACTAGAATATGACTTGGAGACGACAGATCTTCCAAAAACGAAAAGAGACTTTAAAAAAACTAAGAATCTTTAAAAAGAGAAAGACAGGGGAGTCCTCTGGGTTTTCAAAAATTTTAGCCGGCTCCTCTCCCAGTCGGCTAAAACCTTATCCTTGTAAATTTTCTCCCTTTTCCCAAATCAAAAATACACTTTCCTCAATTCATACTTTCTTTTACAATATATTTATCCTCCCTTCTCCCTTCATTTATTGCATCCCCTCTATTCTGACATCTTGATAGTAACTGGTTTAAAACATCCCCAAACTCAAAGTTGTTTGTAGTTTAGAAAAAAGTAGGGGCAGCATTTCTGTTAAATACTGACTAGGATTATAAAACCACAATATGAAGGTAGTGTATCTCAAAAAACATTTTAAAGAAATTAAAGACATTGCTTTTATCCTAAGTAATGAGCCTGTCCCCAAAATTAATGACAAGGAATGCTTAATTAAAGTTACAACTTCGGCTGTTAATCAGTCTGACGCATTAGGCACATTGGGATATTTTGATGGTGCCTTGCTTCCCCGTATTCCTGGAAGGGATTTCTCAGGTACTGTCGTTAAAGGACCCAAAGGGCTTATTGGAAAAAAGGTTTGGGGAACAGGCGGTGCAGCCGGAATTTTTAATAATGGCACACTAGCAGAATTCATAAAAATGCCTGTAAAAGCTTTATCTGAAATACCAGACAATCTTGACCTTGTTGCCGCGGGTGCCCAAGTTTTACCCTACATTACTGCCTATTACAGCTTAATAAAGCGCGGGCGTATCCTGGAAGGAGAAAGTGTTTTAGTGGTAGGCGCAATGGGACAGGTCGGCCGTGCTGCCATGTCCATTTGTCAATGGAAAAACTGTTACCCTATAGCCTTGGTCCGTGGGAAAAAAGATGTGTTGAAAGCAGAAAAAATGGGGTGGCTGGCCATTGATACAACAGCAGGTAATATTGTCCAAAAAATAATGGACTACAATAAGGGTCACTACATTAATGTGATCCTAAATAGTATCGGCAACGTTTTATGGCAGGAATTTATGGGTATTTTATCCAAATCTGGTAGAATTATAACCTTTGCTGCTCCTAAAAAATATCGCGATATAGACATTAATTTATTTGACCTATATCGTGCTAACCAAGAAATTATTGGGGTAAATACTATTTTCCTAGATTTCAATGCGAACGCAAAATTACTTAATGAATTAAAAACGCGTTTTGAGGATAAAAATTTAGTCCCTTTATCAATCGATGAAACTTCAATGTACCAAGTGAATGAAGCGCATTTTGCTTATCAAGCACTCCTTACAGGTAAGACATCTAGTAGAATTTTGATTAAATTTTGTTAAAAATGGAGGATTAAGAAATGTCAAACCATACTTCTATTGAGCAGTTTACACAACGAGTTTTAAAAAGTTATTCAAACTTTGAAAATAAACGTTTAGAAAAATTAGTTCAAAGCTTAATAAAACACCTATTTTCCTATATTAAGGAAAACCACATTAGCAATGAAGAATGGGAATTTACCTGGAGCTTCTTTGCAGAAATGGCTGACTTTACAAATGAACAACGCAATGAATTCTTATTACTTGCTGACGTATTAGGGATTAGTCAATTAATAACCAGGCTTAATAGCAATAGACCGGAGAATGTAGTTGGAACTGCATTAGTAGGGCCTTTCTATCGGGCTAACGCCCCCTTATATGAAAAAGGAAAATCAATAATTATTGATCAACATCCTGATGATCATCGTGTTTCCATTAGTGGTAAAGTTATGGATATGAATAAGCAACCCATTGTAAATGCTCATTTAGATGTATGGCAGGCAGCATCTAATGGATTTTATGAAAACCAAGACCCAAACCAGTCAGAAATGAACCTAAGGGGTAAGTTTAAAACAGACAAAATGGGTAACTATAATCTAATAGCACTAATGCCTACACACTATCCAATTCCCTGTGATGGGCCAGTAGGAAAGTTTTTAGAAGCTGCAAAACGAAAATATTATAGGCCTGCACATATTCATTTTATTGTTTCGGCACCTGGCTTTGAAACCCTGGTAACCCAATTATTCATGGCAGGTGATAAGCAAATTAATGAGGATGTTGTATTTACTGCTGATAGCAGCATGACAGGGAATTTTGTCAAAGAACAGGAGGGAAAATTTTCACTGCTATACGACTTTCAACTGGTACCAGGAAAATCTATTTACCCAAAAGCTACCTGCATTTAAACAGGTTTACTATGAATGAATTATCTAAAAAATTCATTGGAACTTGGCGGCTTGTTTACTCTGTAGAAATAGATAAAGAAGGAAATAAGCATTATCCATTTGGAAAAGATGCTATTGGTTCTATTTGGTATGATGCTAGTTACCAAATGTGTGTTCAAATCTGTCGGAAACAAAGGACCCCTTTCAGCTCCCATTCCTTTAGGGAAGCAAAAGCAAATGAGCTATTCTCTTTACCTCAGGATTATTTGGCTTATTTCGGGAAATATAAAGTTGATGAAACAAAAAGTATTGTTCATCACCTACTACAAGGCCATCTTTGTCCTAACTATATGGGAGAAACTGTTGATAGGAAGGTTATCTTTTTTGAGGATAAAATGTTACTTAAACCTATCGAAATTGGTGAAATCAAGCGAGAAATTTTGTGGCAAAAAAGTAAATAAAAGGCAATTTGTAAGTAGCAAATAAAGGACTTCTCATTTTTGATTGAGCAGGTAAGCATAAAAAATAGCCGACTCCTCTCCAAGTCGGCTAAAACCAAATCCTCCTAAATTTCCTCCTCTCTCCAATCAAAAATATGCTTCTCCCAATTCTTACTTTCTTTTTACATAATATTTATCCCCACCATCTCCCATCAATAAATGGCTTTCGGCTATCATCGCTTGCAATTGACTATTTTGCAGCAGCTCCTCCACTGATCCTGTTGCGTGTTTGATTAAATTATCTTCTTGATCGTAAATGTATATTTCCTGGGATAAGTTGACAAGAATATCTTCTACGGGGCTTAGAGCTTCATTTGCTAAAATCATTTCCTCCTCAGGACTTAGGATCATTTCATTGACTATTTCCAAAGATAAAGGATCTCCTTTTTTCATCGTTCCGGCAAAGGTTGAAATACTCACAAGTAATACTAAGGTTCCTAAGAATGACATGATGCTTATCGATTTTGAGTTATTTGTTGATATGATTTTCATAGCTTTATTTTCTGGTTTTGATTTTTAGCTTGTGCCAAATATAATTCAACTGCTATGCCAGAACTTCCCAAATAGACTTATACAACCAATAGAGGTAGATTCACAGCTTATGCCAATAAAAATTATGTTCATTTTTGAACAAAGGATGTTTTAAAACGCACAGCTTTTAGTAGAAATCAAAAACTGATTTAATTCCATCAATAAGAGTGGAAAAATGGAGTGAAGTCTTTTAACTAGGCTTGAGTTTTAGAAGAGGGAAGCCCCCTAAAAGGGTAGAGTTTTTTGGAAGAGGGATGATTTAGAAAATAGTTACACCTGATCACCTCAATTGTCAGGGTAGACCCAATATAGTTACTATCTTATGTTAACCCATTAAACAGCTTTTTGCTAAAGCAAATGTATAGAAAATACCTGTTGGTTATCTGTTAAATTCATATTAATTCCCACCAGTTTTATTTTGCTTATGCCGATTTATGTGGTAAATTCCACTACTAAGGGAGTGGTATCAGAAAACTTTTCAATGCACTTTACACCTCCCCCTTCCTATTAAACCTCACACAATAGCATAAGGAACAAAAAAACAGAAATGGAAAAGGACGTAAATTCTGAAAGGAAGCCCTCTATTACACCCACCAAAGATGGTCCCTACCTCGTAAAAGGATTAAAAGATTTTGCAAATCAAAAGGGAGCGGTAAAAACCCAAAAAACCATGGCACTCTGTCGATGCGGTGGGTCGGCGAATAAACCATTTTGTGATGGAACACATGCAACAATAGGGTTTTCATCCGACAAAATCGAGAGCCGTGTAGAAGATAAAAGGGAAAACTATAAGACCAAAACCATTACCATTCATGATAACCGGGGAATTTGCTCGCATTCTGCCCGTTGTACCGATGGGCTTCCTTCTGTCTTCCGCTTGGATGAAGAACCATGGATCCACCCTGATTCTGCTACTGCTGAGGAAATCATGACGACCATTAAAAAATGTCCCTCAGGAGCCCTAAGTTACTCGGTGGATGAAATCGAACATCGGGACCGAGAGGGAGCACCTAAAATAATCATCGCTCCAAATGGTCCTTATTTAGTATCTGGTGGACCAGGGCTTGTGGAAGTGAAACAAGGAGAAGGAGCCTCAAAAGAGCATTACACTTTATGCCGCTGCGGAGGTTCAAAGAACAAGCCTTTCTGCGATGGCACACATTGGCACATCAATTTTAAAGACGATAAAAACTAGGTAAAAGGATATACCAATAAAACAGTAATATATTCTAAATCACCCTCAATGTCTATTGCCCCTTCTTTCAACAAATCTTTCATAAAACTTAGGGTTTAAAGAAGGGCATTCTTCATTAATTAAAACCGGCTCCTCTTCTGGATAATGGATCATATCATAGGCTAATTCCATAGATGGAATGTCTGCTTTTCTTGATTTTTTATAGCCAAAAGCAACC
>NZ_SMMB01000052.1 GCF_009711365.1 Xanthovirga aplysinae
TGTTCCAATCCCCACCTTTCCTGTATGATTGATGGTAATAACTTCTTTCCTACCACTACTAGTAGGTGTCACCATCCCAATATGTCCTTTTCCTTCTCCATTATCATAGTCCAGCCATAAATAGCCTGTTCCAGCGATATTGGCAAGTTGTACCTCGGGATTTGTGATATCACTATTTTTATTTTTTAGCCTTAAAATTCCCCCATTATCCACAATATCAAGAGTTCTAGAAGGTGAATTTGTTCCAA
>NZ_SMMB01001205.1 GCF_009711365.1 Xanthovirga aplysinae
GGCTACTAAAAATTATTATATGAGGGAGTTGTTATCCCCTGCATCTAATACTGTAGATATTTTTGATCGTAATACAGGGAAAAAAAAGAAGATGTATATGTTTGGCTCCAACAATTACCTGGGGTTGGCAAATGATAATTCTCTCCTACAGAAAATCCAATCAAAAATAGTAAAATATGGGATAGGGCTAGGAGGACCACCCTTACTAAACGGTTATACCTCCATTCATAAAGAATTAGAGAAGAAAGTATCTTCCATAAAAAATAAGGAAGACGCATTGCTTTTTTCTAGTGGGTATTGTGCAAACCTAGGACTCATCAGTGGATTATTAAACAAAAAAGACCTTATCATATATGATGAATACAGTCACGCATCACTTATTGATGGAATAAAACTAAGCGGGGCACTTGGGGTTCCTTTTAGGCACAATGATATGACTGAACTGAAACGCTTGATCATCAACTTGAAGGATAATCACAAAAATACATTTATCGCTTTTGAGGGATTGTATTCGATGGATGGAGATACTTGCCGTTTGGATAAAATCATTGGACTTGCAAAAAAATATGGTACTTATACCATTTTAGATGATTCTCATGCAACGGGTGTATTGGGAAAATCCGGTAAAGGAGCATGTGAGAAGTTTAATTTGATCGATTCGGTGGATTTTATCATGGGATCTTTTAGCAAGGCTTTTTCTTTAACGGGAGGGTTTGTTTGCGGAAGTAAGGCTGCCATAGATTATTTAAGGGTATTTTCCCGACAGTATATGTTTTCCACCTCCATGCCTCCTATTCTTGTTGCATCCATCCTTTCAGCTATTGAGGTTCAGGAATCAAGCCCCCAATTGCTCAGTAGACTTAAAAGAAATACTCGGTTAGTAATAGAACAATTACGGTCAATGGTTGAGTTTGCTGCCACCCCTGAGGTAGGTATTGTCGTTATTAGAATTCCGGAAAAAGGCAATGTAATCAAGTTAAACGAGGAATTCCATTCTAGAAATATTTTTATCAATTCAGTTAGTTATCCGGCAGTTCCCATCAATGAGCAAAGGTTTCGTATTAGTCTGATGTCCACCCACACCGAGGATGATATAAATTATTTAGTGGATTCAATAAAGGATGTCTGGAAGAAATATCACCTAAGTAAACTGAAAGGAAATTAAACTTATGCATATTTTTTGAATATTTGAGACCAATTCATTTTTTTGACTCTTCTACTTTAAAAATTAGACTTCTCTTCTTGATATTATTATATTAATTGCAAGTAGAAAATCTTTTTATCAATTAGTTTAAATAATTATCATACCTTTGTCAAATGACATTTGGGTGAATGCCTTTCAATAATTCCTCAGCAGTACTGTCCCCATTTTTTGGTTCTGTTCGGGCAAGTTGATTACTAAATTTAGTATTGTTAAGCCCTACCTGACTGTTAAGAGAGAACTGTTTTAAAATTATTTAATCAAAATTGGATGGCAAAATCACAGCAAACATTTAACAAAAAAGAAAAAGAAAAAAAACGTTTAAAGAAGCGGGAAGAAAAACAACAGAGGAAAGAAGATCGGAAAAATAGCTCTCAGGGTGGAGGACTGGATAGTATGATGGCCTATATCGATGAAAACGGTAATATAACGGATACTCCGCCTGATCCAACCAAGAAAAAAAAGGAAATAGATGCTGAAAGTATAGAAATTGGAGTTCCCAAAATGGTGGAGGATGAAACTTCTTCTGTACGAAAAGGAAGAGTGGGGTTTTTTAATGATTCAAAAGGTTTTGGTTTCATTAAGGAACTTGAGACCCAGGAGAAATTTTTTGTGCATGTCAATGGTTGTTTGGAAGAAATCAAGGAAAACGATAAAGTTACTTTTGAACTGGAAAGAGGACCGAAAGGAATGAATGCGGTTCAAGTGAAAAAGATTTAATTTTAAAGAAATTTCTCGCCCCTCTTGGATTTATTTCAGGGTAGGACAAGAGAGGCGAGCATTGAAGAATTCGTTTCGACACTGTGAGAGAAAATTATGTTTTATTTCTATTTTACCGTAACAACCACCTTCCCTTTAGTTCTTCCACTTTGAAGGTATTCCAATGCATCGATTGACTCATCAAGAGAAAACTTTTTATCAATAATGGCTTTTATTTTGCCGTCCTCTATTAGTTTCCGGATTTCATCGAGTTGTTCACCTGAAGGTTTAAGAAACAGGAATTGGTAAGCATTGCTTTTTGCTTTGGCAGCTCTGTACACTTTACGATTTCCAAGCCAAATAAAGAATTTGAAAATTGGGTTTAACCCAAAGTTTTTAGAGAATTCCTGATCAGGAGGCCCGGCAATACTTACCGTTTTTCCACCGGTTTTGAGAATTTTAAAGGAATCAATGGTGTATTGCCCACCCAAGGTGTCGTAGACATAGTCAAGATCTTTTAGGAGTTCCAAGTAATTCTCTTTTTTATAGTCAATTACCTGGTCTGCACCCAATGCTTTTACCCATTCAACATTTTTGGTGCTGGTTGTAGTGGCTACATTTAATTCCAAGGCTTTGGCATATTGTATGGCAAAGGAGCCTACCCCTCCTGATCCGGCATGAATTAAGATCTTTTGACCTGGATTTGCCTTCATAGCCGATTTGATGGTTTGCAAAGTAGTTAAGCCCACAAGGGGAATTGATGCAGCTTCCTCATGGGAGAAGTTATGAGGTTTGGGAGCAATTAATGTGGCATCCACGGCAACAAACTCGGCTAAAGTGCCGGCAGCACCTACCCTTGAGAAAACTTCATCACCTTCTTTAAAGTTTTGAACTCCTTTTCCTACCGACACAATGGTTCCACTGACATCGAAACCAATGGGAGCTGGGAAATCCAGTTTCTCAACTATTTTCATGAGGCCATGTACTATTTTATAATCGATGGGATTAATACTGGCAGCATGTACTTCTATTAATACTTCTCCAGCTTTTGCTTTTGGTTTTTTCACCTCAGCAATTTTTAAGTGATTTCGGATATCTTTTCCATATCCTGTTATTTGTAATGCTTTCATTAAAAATTAAAGTTTAGTCTTTGTTGACACTTAACCACCACGCCCATGCTATAAGCACAAATTGCATAAGGATTCTCCATCCTGAACCCACAACAGGAATATTGTGAAAATATGCGTTAATATGTACCACTAGAAAGATAATTAGTAAAAAAAGAATTCCCAAAGCTGCTTTATTCTTAAATTTTGGGATCAATAAACCAATTCCTAATAAAATTTCCAGTATTCCGGAAGCATATACCATAATCCCATGAAAGGGAATAAAATTAGGCATCATCTCAAAATAAAAATCCGGTTTTAAAAAATGATTGATCCCTCCAATGATGAAGAATATGGCTAATAGGATACGGAGTGCCTTTTTTAGACTTCTCATTTTGGTTTAGTTTATTGTTAAAAACAATTTTTTTAAAAGACCATTCCATCGGAGTGAAAAAAGAATTACAAAATCGTAAAGCAATAAAATCGGAGACCCTCTTTTCGGATTAAATATTTCTTGAACTAATTCATTTTCGGGTTAACTTCAAAAGGTCAAATTAAAATTTAGAATTTGACTTATACACTTTAGAAAAACTAGAAAAGGAATCATTCGTAAATCCTTTTGGTAATTTTGTGATGATATTCTCTCCCATTAGTTAGATTAACTAACTTGATATCTCCTGACTGGGTTGGATGAAATTGCAGTAAAAAAATTATGATAAACTATTTTAAAATTGATACGAATGCTATTAAGGAATTGAGTCAATCTCCTCTTCCCGCTAGACAACGGGATTACAACGAAATCATTTGGATAAAGAAAGGTACCATAAGGTTTATTTTGGATGGGGAGGTTACTTTAGTTAAAGGAAGTGCTTTCTTTTTCTTTCCTAAGGGAAGAATTCACCAATTTATTCCCAGTCAAAATGTAGAAGGAGAAATTATTCGATTTAATGAAGAATTTATAAATGATTATCCGAATTTACCTTTTAGTAATTTCAATACCATTGCTGAAATTAAAGTACATGGGGAAGAGGAAACTAAATTAGAGCTATTATATCAACTTTTTGCTTTGGAATTTGGGAGTAAATCCAATTGCCTGGCAGGTTTAACCTTTCTTTTATCACTTCTTTTATACAAATTGGATTTCTTAAAACAGGAGCAATTGGAAGAACAGCAAGTTCCCAAAGAGCAAATAGCCTTATTTAATCATTTTCAGAAATTAATGGATGAATTTATTTTCGAGTCTCATTCAGTCAATTTTTATGCTGATAAACTAAATATTACCCCCAGAAAATTAGGAGAAATTTCAAAACAGGTGCTGAACAAAAGTACCATTAAAATTATTGCTGAGAAGGTTATCATTGAGGCCAAAAGAAAACTGTATTATTCCACTAATTCCATAACGGAAATTGCCTATCTGCTTAATTTTGAAGATAGTTCTAACTTTACTAAGTTCTTTAAAAAACATGCTGGTATTACTCCTAAAGAATTTCGAAAATTACCGGAATTACATAAATCTACCATTTTTCCACAAAAATGAACCAGTATAAGTAGATATTTCCTAGGACTTTTGTAAAAACGAATTAAACAAAAGTTCAAATGGAAAATATTTTAGTGACAGGGGCATCAGGCTTCCAAGGAGGAGCTGTTGCTGAAGAATTAAATAAAGCGGGTTTCAAAGTTTATGGATTATCTTCAAACCTTTCCAACCCTCAACGAGAGAGAATAGCGGCAGTTGCAGGTAACCTTAGTAATGTTGAAAGTCTAGTTCAAGCTTTTAAGGGAATGGATGGGGTATTTTTTACCCTTCCCCTTATTTTTGATAAGGAACAAGTGTTAGATTACACGCGAAACTTTATTAAGGCTGCTGAAAAGTCCACACTTAAACTGATTATTTTTAATAGTAGCATGTTGGTGCCTGAAAAGGCTCTAAATGTTGTACCCTACGATATCAAATTTGAAGCAGAACAGCTATTAAGAGCTTCTGGTTTGCCTCTTATCTATTTTCACCCCAGAATCTATTTTGATAATATTCCGGCACCTTGGTCAGTTCCGGCCATTATGAATGAGGGAATTTTTGCTTATTCCATTAACTCCAATGTCAAAGTGTCTTGGCTTAGTTTGAACGATCTGGGAAGATTTGCCGCCTCAGCCTTTACCAAATTGGAATTAATTGGTCAAACCTTTGAATTGGGAGGGAAGGCTATTACCTGCACTGAAATCGCAAAAGCTTTAACCAATGTGGTTGGAAGAGAAGTAAATTATCTTTCGGTATCTCCTGATGATTTCGAAGCGGGATTAAAGGGGGCTATTGGAGATCAAGCTGCTGCGGCCGTGGCGGACATTTATCGCTATTTAGAAAAGGTGGAGGATAGCTTTATTACCTCCAATGAAGCCCATCGTATTCTTAAAGTAACTCCGGTCTCTATAGGAGAATGGGTGAAGTATATTCCCTGGAAATCATTAAACGAACAGTTCATTCAGGAACCAACAGTTAATTAGTAAAACTTATCACATTCGATGGAAAAGTTAAAACATTCTATAAAGACAGAGCAATGATTACAACAACCTATAAATATGAATTACAATGGAGCTCTTTATTGTTAAGAATTGCCATAGGTTCTCTTTTTTTGGCAGCCGGAATTATAAAGTTGCCTAATGGAATATCCGGAAATATTGCCTATTACCAACAATCCTATTTTGAGCATTCTCTATTACCCGATTTTTTCATTACTTCCCATGCATCTATCATCATGTTTGTGGAATTCATTTTGGCCATCTGGCTATTTAGCGGTTATCGACTGAAATGGGCTTGGATAGGTAGTGGTCTTACCTTTATCAGTTTGGCCTTCGGATTGGTTTTCGCTTACCAATTCGCTTCTACTAATGATAATTACATTTATTTATTTATCACCACAGTAGGTCTGTTGCTAAGTCGACATGATTATTGGGTGTTAGGGAAACCATCAAATTAAATTTTTAATCATGAAGAATTATTTAATAAAGTCAAGTGAGTACTTATTGAGTCTAGGTTTACTGATGAGTGCTTGTTCCAACTCTAATCAAAATTCTACTCAAACAACAAAAAAGAATACTACAATGGAAAAGACAACCTTTGTACAACCAGCAAAGAATCCTGCAGATGTAGCCGATGGTTTCCACGAAGCGTGGAAAAATCAGGATATTAATCGTCTTGGAATTTATTTTGACGCAAAAACCAAATTTTACCCTCCTGAAGGAGATCCCGTAATAGGTTGGGAGAAAATAAAGCAACAGCTCCTTCCTTTTATTGAAGATCAAGAACCTTCTGTGATTGAGAATACAGATGTAATAGTGTTTGAAAATCAAGATTATGCCATAAGAAAGGACCATTGGCAAATGAAATCTTTAAAGGATGGTAAATTGCTTTCTGAAAATATGGCGTTAGAAGTTTTCCGGAAAACCGAAGAAGGGAACTGGGTTTATGTTATAGATGCTCCATTCCAAAGCAATTATAAAAGTGAGGCTTTAAAAGGGATAGATACTGGAGATGGATTAACACCAGAGATGGTAGAAGAACTTTTCCATGAGGCCTGGAAAAATCAAAATATTGATAAAATAGGGGAAGTATTTACAGAAAAAACGAAGTATTTCTCTGAAAATGGAAATGATAAATTCGTAGTTGGTTGGACCGAGATTAAGAAAAATTTAGCTCCTTTTCTGGAACAACCAAGTATATTAAAACATACTTTTTCTAATATTTTCCAGAACGAAAATATCGCATTAGTGAAAGCCCACTGGGAATTGCGGTCTCCAGAAGGAGAGTTAATGGGAGAAAGCGATGCAGTTGAACTTCTGGAAAAGACAGAAAATGGGAACTGGGTCTATGTGATTGATGCCCCTTTTGTTCAATTTACAAAAGAAAACTAATTTTTTGAGGAGGAAGGAACCCGCATTTTTTGTATCAACTTTGATTGGTGGTACCCTTCTATTAAGGGTTCCTCTTCTTTATCCCCATGTTTTATTTCAGTTCTAAATTTGTCAAAAATCGAGGTGTCTTTTAACCCTAGATTTATCAAAGGTTTCCAGCAACTAAAGGATCATGTTAAATTTTTTCAATGTCAGAAAGGACCTTAATACCACTTCTTTTCATTAATTCACTTGCATTGAAGTCTTTACATATGCCTTCGGTTAGCTTGTAGTTAAAAGACATTTTACCCTCCCGAATTTCACTGTTAAAACTGTAATTGGTAACCGTAGATTGATTTTTTGCTAAAATAGCCAGTTCCAAATCGTGAGTCGAAATCATACCGAAAGCGTTAAGCTCCTCTAGTTGCTTAATTAAAGAAAACCCTCCTTTATGTCGATCTTTTGAATTAGTGCCTTTAAACATTTCATCCAAAAGGAAAAATATGGGTTGGCCTTTTTTTATTAAATCCAGAAGTTGTTCTATCCTTCTTAATTCCGCATAAAAAGAAGAGATTCCTTCTTCCAGATTATCCAGAGTTCGCATACTGGAGAATATTTTCATATGCGATATCTGAGCTGACTTTGCACAGCAAGGAGCACCCATGAATCCCAATACCAGATTGACTCCCAATGTCCTTAAAAATGTACTCTTTCCTGCCATATTTGAGCCCGTTATTAAAGCAGTTTTTCCTTGCCCACTTAAATTAAAGTGGTTGCATACTCTGATTTCAGTGTTTATCAAAGGATGTCCCAGCTTTTCAAATTGGATGCTGTAAGGCTCGTCTTTTATTTCCGGGAAAGAAAATGATGGATTTGAATAGGAGAATCCCGCTAAACTGCTTAAAACTTCAAATTCACTAATAGCAGACACCCAGGAATCTAAATGGTCACGGTTTTTACTTTTCCATTTTTCAGTCAAAATGATCCAATAAACATCAAGGAGGAAGAATAGGTTGAAGATCAGATAAAATTTGTTTCCCTCAATGGATGTTCTTTTATTTCCTGTGAGTTGAAATATTTCTAGTATATTTTTCAACCGGTTAATTTCTCCTGAAGCAGAGTATTTGTTTCGGTTTAAAGCAGATTGGAGCCGTTTAAGTAATGCTGAATCAAAGTTCTCTGATTCAATTTTCTTTATTAGTGATTGGTATCCGGCTAATATTTTGGTGTTTTGATGCGTTTTTTCCAGAGTTTCCTCGGTAATAGGCCTTATTTTTCTTAAGAAAAACTGATTGACTGTCAAAATAATAATCAGTGGAATTAATTTTGTAAACCAGTCCGGCGAATATGCATGAAGAAAAAAATATAGGGTTGCGGATATGGCTGATAAAGAAAGAAGGATAGTAGCAATAAGGTATTTTGATTGGTTGGGAATTAATTGCTCAGGTGTTTTGATCCAGGATAATAGTTTTTTATAGTCACTTTTTGGGTTTTGGAAGTGCATCCCCGAGGCTTGGAAATCCTGTCTCCATTCAAACTTTGAAGAAAGTTCTTTAATGGCTTTTTGTCTTTCCAGGATTACGTCTTTAGAAGCAGGTTCCGATAACCATTTTGCCAGATATATTTTGCCTGACTCTGCAGTAGTTCGGTTTAAGAGCTGAAAAAGAGAGTTGGATCCAAAGATATCCAAATCAGAAACATAAGCATGATCACGACGGATAAATTCTTGTCCTGTAGGAAAATCTGATAGCTTGTTTTCAAGTTTTAAGACTTCATTTTCATTTATTTCTTTTAAAAAGGTGGCATGCCGTTTTAAATAAGCAATCCTATTATAACGCTTGATTATTAAAGCAAAACCAAATCCCAACAGAGGACCTACGGTTAAAATCAAAGCTATCCATCTTTCATTTGCCAAAAAAATAATGAGGGCTATCGAGCATAAGAAAGCAATTAACCTGATGGTAGAAAGCTGGTTTAATTCTTTAGCCAATTTTGAGACTTCTGCCTTATACTTATGGATGTTATTTTGGTAGATGTTCAATTGTCCTCCTTATTCTTAATTCCTGAAATTTTTATTATGACTTCTGTCTTACTTATCCTTCAAATGTATGAATTTAAAGATTAATATAATTCTGAGTCTTAATTTATTAATAATCTGGAATTTTTAGTTTGTCTGAATATCATCTATCCAAAAATTCAAGGTTATAGTGGGTCCCGTTTTCAATCAGATTCTCTGTTAATTCTTTAATCCAAGGATTAATTATGCTATTCCTATCTTTATCCACTTTGCTTTTATTTACTTGTTTTGATTTCAGCTTAGGGAGAAGGTTGATAAGGGGATTCTGTTGAAATTCCGGGAAAATTGGAATTGAATTTATGGTTTGCCTAATTCAAATTATTATTTGTTTGTAATTCAGATTAATTAAATACGCTTATTGATTTTTTTGAATGGTGAGAAATTAGATGAAAGATTGGAATAAACCTGGTCCGGACAAGAGGCCAGGACCAGGTTGCAGATCAACTACTATAAGTATGCACACTGCTTTGAGCTGCAGGAAGGTAGTTAATTCCAAACCAGCAAATAAGCAAAAGAATGAAAGCGATCCCTAAAGACCATAAAGCCGCTTTTTCTTTTTTGGGGTGGTGTACCCTAAAGTGTATGTAAATTAAATAAGCGATCCAGGTAATGAAGGCCCAGGTTTCTTTAGGGTCCCAAGTCCAGTAGTGTCCCCAGGCTTCTTTTGCCCATAACGCCCCGAATAAAAGCCCGAGTGTTAAGAATCCAAAACCTATATACACCAGATTGTCTGCCATATGCAGTGTTTTTAATTCAAATTTTCCGGTATAGGATTGATAGATTCCTTTTACTGCTACCAAAGATGAGGCCGCCAATATGGCATAAGAAAAAATATAAACGATCACATGGGGTACAAACCATGGGCTTTGCAAGGCCGGCATTAAGGTTTTACTATGGGTTTCTGGATTCATTAGATTTATTCCCAAAAATACAATGGCCATCAGTGTACTGTAAGCTAAAATCCAGTTGTATTGCCACCTTCGGTAAGTGGCCAATCCAATTACAGGAAGGAAAAAAGAATACCATAACCTAGTTTCTCCCAATGTTCGCATGGGAGGACGGTCAAGGGTGTTCCATAGCATCAGTAAGAATATTCCCAAAGTCAGAACTCCCATTGAGTATATTACACTCGATAAATTTGATTTCTTCTTATTAATATAGGTGAAAAGCACTCCTGCTATCCATAGAATAACGCTAATAAGTGCATACCATTCAAAATTAACCCATTTCATAATATATATCTTTTAAGCTTTTATTTCTCTTCCTAACCAAAATAGATAAAGTGCACCAGCGAGCATGAGGCCAACTCCTGCATAAACTACAGGCAGCCAGGGATCTCTGACCAACTCCACGATACTGAGTTGTGACCATTTCCCAAAGCGATCATCATAGCTTAGCTGGTAGATCTTCCAACCATTGAGACTCATAGGTTTGTTTACTTCTATTATAGTATTGATTTTCTTTTCATTTTTGGTATAAATCAATACATCAGAACTGAATTTTTTTGGTTCCGGACTGGTCATTACCAAACTATGTGTATCATCCAAATCCAAGAAAGTAGGAGAGTAACGGAAGCTTCCACAACTTACCCAACCCTGCAATTCTTGATCTGTTTTTAGGTTTTTGACTTTAACTAGGGCCGAAGGAGCAGCACCAACCTCATTTACAGTTTCAAATCGGTTGCTTGCTACCCATCCTGACTCTTCCAAGAAGGAGCTTACCTCTACTTCCCAATCTATAAGCTTCCCTTTGGTTCCCTCGGGTTCAATTTGCAGGATTTGTTCACCTCCTGAAGGTAGAATCTCACCTGTATTTCGGTTGATGATGGCAAGTTTGGGATGGTATTCCTCAATGTCAAATGCATTTAATTGAAGGGCAAGAGGTAATTCCAACAATTCTCCTTTTTCGTTTCTTGCTCTCCATTCTACTTTTCCTTCATAAAGGTCCATGGTTAGCCTCTGCAGGTCTCCACTTCCTAGTGTTGTTGCTACTATGGTCAACCATAAACCAAAATGGTTTAAGAAAAAACCAATGTTCTTTTTCCTAAAGGGAAAAGATTTTTTGAAGGTAGCATATCCCAGGGTGGTAAGGAAGAACAAAAGCCCAAGAGCAAAGGGCCATGAGGTGGTCATACGATCAAAGCCTAACAAATGAGGAAGGCTATTATGGTTATGGTCTGACATTCCAGGGGCTTGTTGAGCCGTAAAGCCCATCACTAGCACCAAAATGCCAACCATTCCGATGGCTGAAATGGAAGCAGGAACCCCAGATAACCACTTCATGATCGGGTGTTTTCGAAGTATAAAATAAGTAAGGCCTAGAAGGAATAAATAACCTAATCCGAAGATTAAATTGTAAGGCCATTTTAATAAGGCTTGGGAAAAGCCGGATGTGGTAATTTGTAAACCAAACCCAACTAAAAGAAGTCCCAGGGCTATCCAAAATCCCTCCAAATATCCCCACGGATAAGCCCATAAGGACTTTTTGCTTTT
>NZ_SMMB01000633.1 GCF_009711365.1 Xanthovirga aplysinae
TCCTCTTTCAATATACGCCTTAAAATTTTTCCAACATTGGATTTTGGAAGTTCATCTTTAAACTCAACATATTTTGGCACCTTATAAGCCGTAAGGTTTTCTTTGCAAAACTGGATTAATTCATCCACTGAAAGGGTATTATCCTTTTTTACCACAAAAACCTTCACTACCTCATTGGATTTTGGATCCGGCACCCCAATAGCTCCAACTTCCAATACTTTGGGATGGGCCGCAACAGCTTCTTCAATTTCATTAGGGTAAACATTAAATCCGGAGACATTAATCATTTCTTTTTTTCGATCCACAATCTTAGTAAACCCATCCTCATTCATAAAGGCAATATCCCCTGTTTTAAACCACTCTCCTTCCATCACAGCGGCGGTTTCATCAGGGCGCTGCCAATAACCCGCCATCACCTGAGGCCCTCTAGCCCATATCTCTCCAGCTTCACCTAAAGGCATTTCCTGCCCTTTCTCATCTACAATTTTCATCTCTGTATTGGGAAGAGGAATACCAATGGTCCCGACTCTAACATTTCCATCAATAGGATTACAGGACAAAACAGGGCAAGTTTCAGTCAAGCCATAACCCTCTGCAAGGGCAATACCAGTGACCTTTTCCCATTTATCGGCTACTACCTTTTGGACGGCCATTCCCCCACCGACCGCCGCCTTTAGCCCTGAGAAGTCCAGGTTTTTAAAATCTTCTTGATTTAACAACCCATTAAATAAGGTATTTACCCCGGTTATCACAGAAAAAGGATATTTTCTCAAATCCTTTATAAAAGCTTTCATGTCTCTTGGGTTAGTGATCAGCAAATTATGAGCACCAATTTTCAACATGGCCAAACAATTGACAGTGAGAGAAAAAATATGGTATAAAGGTAAAGCTGTCACTACAATTTCTTTTCCATCTCTAAGACCCGGCAACATCCAAGCGGAAATCTGCTGCATATTAGCCACAATATTTCGATGCAATAACATCGCGCCTTTTGCTACTCCAGTGGTCCCTCCTGTGTATTGTAAAAAAGCAATATCATCCCCAGAAACATCAGGTTTTTGGTATGTATGCCGAGAACCCATTCGGAGTGCATCCTTCAGGCGAATAGCCCCTGGTAAATGATAAGCCGGCACCATTTTCTTCACATATTTTACGGCAAAATTAACCACCGACCCTTTTAATCCGCCCAATAAATCCCCAATTTCAGTTGTGATGACGGTCTCAATAGAAGTTTGCTCAATAATTTTCTCCAAATTATGCGCAAAGTTGGCCAAAATAATCACAGCTTTAGCTTGAGAATCAACAAATTGATGTTCCATCTCTCTGCAAGTATATAATGGGTTGGTGTTCACCACTACTAATCCTGCTCTCAGGGCTCCAAACATAACCACAGGATATTGAAGCAAGTTGGGCATTTGAATGGCCACCCGATCCCCTTTTTCCAAATTAGTTTCGTTCATTAAAAAATTTGCAAAACGAATGGATAAATGATCCAACTCCCGGTAAGTAATTACCTTCCCCATATTTTCATAAGCGGGCATATCACTGAACTTTTCCACACTTTCTTCAAACAGTTCCAAAACAGAACCATACTGTTGCACATTTACATGATGAGGAACAACAGAGGGATAAAACTTAAACCAGGGAAAGTTTTTCATAACCTTTATTTATTTTAACTTAGGGATAAGAATTTTAATTTTAAAAATGACCTTCAATCGAATCATGGAAAACTACTATTAGAGTATCCGTATTCATCAACTCAATTATTTACTCTTCAATAAAAGAAACAATTTGTAATAACAGTTTCAATCGATTTCGCCACCTCTAATTAAGTGTTTTTTTGACTTATAAACCATAAATAAGTCAAAAATATAAGAATAGGCTGAAAAAATTCAATTAATATATTACAACAGCCCATTAATAGTAAACGAAAGTTTTCTTTGTTGAAGCTTTGTAAAGATGCAACAACAATCATCTTATTATCAACCACTAAACTCCAACCGCAGCACCATTTCAATCTTCATCTTAAATCCATTAAATCATAAAGGCAAATACCAGGTATTATTCGGGTTATCACACAACTTTTTAAGCTTTTTAGACAGTCTAATAAATGCACTCATTATACAAAGCTATTGGGCATTAACCTGAACCCCATCGGATATTTATTTATAATTTTACCACATTATTCAATACCAAAAACTGATTCAACATAAACCTTTCCCCAGTCTTTAAATAAAATAATAGAAAAAACTGTATTTTTTTTATCTTTACATGAAATTAAGTCTTGGCAATTCAACCATCCCGATTAACCGGCAGCCATCTTATAAGTTTATTTATTTTTTAGACGTTCCATTTTTTACCCATGAATAAAGTTCCAGGAATTGACGAAATTGATTTGAAAATAATCGGTTTATTAGCCGAGGATGCAAAAATCCCATATACCGAGATTGCCAAAAAAGTGTATGTTTCCGGTGGAACGGTACACGTCAGAATGAAAAAGCTGGAAGAAATGGGGGTTGTACTTGGTTCAAGTCTTAAAATTGACTATTCCAAATTAGGTTATGATATTTCGGCCTTTCTAGGGATCTATCTTGAAAAAAGCTCCCTTTATAATCAAGTAGCGGAACAATTAAAGAATATTCCCGAAATTGTAAGTATCCATTACACCACCGGTAATTACAATATCTTCGTTAAAATGTATTGCAAAGACACCAACCACCTTAAAGATGTTCTACACGACAAAGTGCAAAAAATTGATGGTATAGAAAGAACTGAAACTTTAATCACACTGGAAGAAACCCTAAATAGAACTATAAAATTTCAATAGTTGACTATTTTTTCAGCAGTTTAGATTTACCAGCTTTTATCTCACCTTTATTTTTTAGTTTACGGAAATTACCTATATAAA
>NZ_SMMB01000234.1 GCF_009711365.1 Xanthovirga aplysinae
AAATAAAGATAATTGGGAATCAGGCGTTGGTTACCCCGAACCACAAATTTAAATTCAGTAATTAAGGCTGTTTTCATTAATTCTCCATTAACAGAAAATGGAAATAACATCCCCATTATTAAACCTACTACAAAGAATAATCGCATAGCCTTAATTCAAATTATCTGACATTCCTAATCCTAGGTCGAGGCCAACCTCCAAAAACATAAATGTCAAGGGTTTGATGCCTTTAAATAAAATTATCTCTCCACTTCTACTAATGATATACCATCTTGCAGCAACATTGTTTATTTTGTGAGTCTATTTGGCTCAGAAATTATAGAATAGAAGCCCTATAAAGAGCACCACCTCATTTGATTTGACAAAAAAGCTACTCCCCTTTCCATCTCATACAACTCTCAAACTCTCCTAACTTCTTAAAAAATAAATCGTAACATAACAGGTTGAATCAACAAAAAATTTAATTTACCCTTTGTACCTTTGAATTTTCAAATTATCGTTTTTAACTTACATTACTAATCCATTCTATTCTTAGGATAAACAAATGAGAAAGAAAGGTCAAAAGAAGAAAAAAAAGGAAATGGGTATAGAAATGACTTTCATTTCCATTGGACTATTATTGATCTTTATTGGCTTAATTTTAGACCAAAATGATACTTTATTAAAGTACAGCACCTTATCTCTCGGGATATGTTTATCTGTAATGGGACTTTCAAACCTAGGCTTAAAAGGAATTATTAAGAGTTCCTCAAAAGAAGAAAAAATGTACGTCTCCTATAAAAAGAAAGAGGA
>NZ_SMMB01001288.1 GCF_009711365.1 Xanthovirga aplysinae
AAATTAAAAAGCAATGGATTTAATTAATTTAGGAATAAAGTCAATTTTTATTGAGAACATGGTGTTCGCATACTTTTTAGGTATGTGTTCCTTTTTGGCGGTTTCTAAAAAAGTACCTACAGCAACAGGTTTGGGGCTTGCGGTAATTTTTGTATTGACCATAACCGTTCCGGCTAACTGGGTGCTTCAGCAGTTTGTATTGAAAGAAGGTGCTTTAAGTTGGTTGAGTGAGAGCTTTGCCAATGTAGATTTAAGTTTCCTTACCTTTATTATGTTTATAGCAGTAATTGCGGCCATGGTGCAATTGGTGGAAATGGTAGTGGAAAAGTTTTCTCCTGCACTTTATGGTTCATTAGGGATTTTCTTACCGCTAATTGCTGTAAACTGTGCCATTCTTGGATCTTCACTGTTCATGGAACAGAGAGATTATAATTTTTCCGAATCTGTAGTTTTTGGGTTCTCTTCTGGTATTGGATGGTTTTTGGCAATTGTTGCATTAGCTGCCATCCGAGAACGTTTGAAATATTCAAATGTGCCTGCTGGAATGAAAGGATTGGGAATTACTATGTTGATTACCGGATTAATGGGATTAGCATTCCTTTCTTTTTCTGGAATTAAGATTTAAAGATAAGTTTTATATAAATAAAAAAGCCCTGCAGAAGTGTAGGGCTTTTTTATTTTTAAGGGGTCTAAAATCAGTTTGATTTTGAAAGAATTGTCACTTTATTTTTAATGTTAAAAAAGATGGTGAATTTCCATTTTACCATAGTTTTCTTTTAATTGTGATTTCGAAATAACTATATTATCTCCCTGTATTAATAAGTCCTTCTTTGCCTTTTAATTTATTTTAAACCATAGATATGAAGCATTTTACTTCCTTTCATGATGTGGATGATCTTTCTGCTTTATTAGAAGATGCCTTCTCTTTTAAAAAAAATCCTTTTGCTTATGATGAATTAGGAAAGAGAAAGACCTTGGGTCTGGTGTTTTTAAGTTCCAGTTTGAGAACCCGCTTAAGTACCCAAAAAGCAGCATTGAATTTGGGGATGAGCGTCATGGTTTTAAATATTGAGACGGAGGGTTGGAAGCTTGAAACCCAGGATGGAGAAATCATGGATGGTACAAATACGGAACATGTTAAAGATGCTGCCGCTGTAATGGGGCAGTATTGTGATATTATTGGTATTCAATCTGTTCCTCCTGGGGTTGGAATGCTAGAAAGGGATGTGGATTATGCCGATGCACTTTTGAAGCAATTCGTTAGATATGCAGGAGTTCCAATTATTAACCTTCAGTCGGCTATTCTTCATCCTTTGCAATCTTTTGCCGATTTAATTACCATTGAAGAACTTAAGGAAATTCAAAAGCCAAAGGTTGTCCTTTCTTGGGCTCCGCATGTTATGCCTATGACACAAGCAATTCCCAATTCTTTTCTGCAGTGGATGAATAATGCAGATGTGGAATTAGTAGTAGCTCAACCCGAGGGATATGAATTATCCAGTGAATTTGTGGGGAAGGCTGAAGTAATTCATAATCAAAATGAAGGCTTGTTAGGGGCAGATTTTGTGTATGCCAAAAGTTGGTGTTCATACAATAGATATGGGGAAATGCCTTCAGTAAAGGAAGATTGGAGAATCACAAGGGAAAAGATGAACCATACCAATAATGCCTTTTTTATGCACTCTTTACCTATTCGAAGAAATGTTATTGCTACCGATGAGGTTTTGGATAGCCCTCGATCTATTGTCCATAGGCAAGCGGGAAATAGGCTTTATGCCACTCAGGCTGTGCTAAAGTCTATTTTAAAAAGTAATAATGGGAGCAATAAGACATCTGCCTATGCTTTTCAGGCTTCTCTATTTTGAGGAGTAAGTAAAATAAGTGCCAAAGGTTTGAAGGATTTAAGACATTAGATGGCATAATAGAAGTGTAACGTAAAGTAAGAAGAGACAAGGCAGGCCTTGTCTCTTCTATTTTTCCTATATTGCGGCTGTTTTTTATTTGGGGTATGCCTGTTTGAGGTGATTTTTTTAGATGGTTTTTACTTTGAAAGCCCTTTCCCTAATATGGATTATTTCTAGTTGATTTTCTCATTAGCAGTTAATAATGGAAAAAAAGAACTTCCGAATATATCGGTCCTCTGCGGGCTCAGGAAAGACCTATACTTTAGCCAAAGAGTATTTGACTTTAGCCCTGCAGCAACCCCATTACTTTAAGCATATCCTGGCTGTTACCTTTACCAACAAGGCCACTCAGGAAATGAAAGGACGGATTATTGAGTATCTCGATGAGATTTCTCGTGGTAAAGATACGACCCTGACCAAAGAATTGATGGAAGCCACTCAATTAGGGAAGAGGGATTTGACAAAAAGGGCTAAGAAAGTGTTATCCGCCATTCTACATGCTTATTCCCATTTTACTGTCAGTACGATTGATAGTTTCTTTCAAAAGGTAATACGTTCTTTTGCCAGAGAAGTAGGGCTGCAGTCTGGCTTTAAATTGGAGCTTGACCAGGAGAAGGTTCTGCAAGAGGTGATTGATAATGTTCTGCTTGAGGTGGGAAAGGATCCTTATTTGACCAATTGGTTAACCCGGTATGCTGAGAATAAGGTGGAAGAAGGGAAGTCCTGGGATTTTCGTGGGGATATAAAAAAACTATCACAAGAATTGTTTCGGGAGCATTTTCAAAGCTTTTCGAAAGATATTTTAGAAGCCTCAAGAGACGAAGAGTTAATTCCGGAAGTGTTGAACAAGCTTAAACAAATTAGAAGGGGGTTTGAAGAAACCATGAAAAGTTTTGGGATTAGGGCTAATAATGTTCTTGATGATTTGGGTTTGGATATCACGGATTTTGCATATGGGCAATCCGGGGTGATGGGTTATTTATCAAAGCTTGCTACCGGTAGGAAATTTGAACCAGGAATTCGTGCTAGATCCGCCATTATGGATGTTGAAAAATGGTATAGCAAAACCTCCAAGAAAAAGGAATTAATTGAACAGGCTTTCCATAATGGTCTTAATGAAGAATTAGCAAGTGCAATTCAAAACTATGACAGACATTTTCTCCGTTATCAATCGGCTAATCAAATCCTACGTTATATTTATAATTTTGGCATTCTTTCGCAGGTTACCAAAAAATTGGCCGATTATAGAGAGGAAAACGACGTCTTATTAATTTCCGATGCAGCCAGGTTTTTAAAGGGCATTATTGAGGAAAATGACGCTCCTTTTATTTATGAAAAAGTGGGCTCAACATATAACCATTTTTTGATTGATGAGTTTCAGGATACTTCAGGTTTTCAGTGGGATAATTTTCGTCCTTTAATAGAAAATAGTGTAGGAGAAGGAAATGTGAACCTGGTCGTTGGGGATATTAAACAATCCATTTACCGTTGGAGAGGAGGCGACTGGAGGTTATTGTTGGAACAGGTGGAGAGGGACATTGGTCCCTGGCAAACTGATACGGTTACTTTGGCAAATAATTGGCGAAGTACTAAAAATGTAATAGATTTTAATAATGCTCTTTTCAATGCGGCTCCCCAACTATTGAGAAATCGACTATTGGAGGTGATTGATGAAGAGGTGGAGGATGATCTCCTGGAGATTCACTTGAAAAAACAGGCACATCGAGTAAACGAGGCCTATGAGGATGTTTTTCAACAATTTCCCCCAACAAAAGCCTTAAAAGGTGGATTTCAGGGATATGTTAATATCCGGTTTTTCCCAGTGGTTGAGGAAAGGGAAGAAAAAAAGGTCAGTTGGAAGCAGCAAGTGCATGAACGTCTTCCCAATTTGGTGGAAGAAATACAGGATCGAGGTTATCAATTGAAAGATGTGGCCTTTTTGGTACGATCCAAAGCTGAAGGGAAAGCCTTGGCTGATTTAATGATGGCCTATAAAACCTCTTCAGCAGCTGATCTCCAGCGATATTCTTACGAAGTGGTTTCTTCGGAATCTCTTTACATGGGTTCTGCTTTTACAGTTCGGCTTTTGATTAATGCATTACGGTATCTCAATAATAATGGCGATAATATTTCGAGGGCTACTGTGGCGTTTGAGTACCAATCTTATATTTTGAATAAAAAAGTGCTTTCCTTGCATCAATTGTTTGCAGCTGCAGCACGACCAGGAAAAGACGAGGACTTTTTTGCAGGTCTTTTACCTAAAGATTTTATGAAAAAGCGAGCCTATCTGACCAAACTGGCTCTGTATGAGTTGGTGGAAGAACTCGTCCGTTTGTTTCAATTAAGTACTGTAAAAGGAGAGTATGCCTATCTTTTAGCTTTTCAGGATGCCGTGCTGGATTTTTCCAAAAATGAAAAAGCAGATGTAACATCATTTTTGCAATGGTGGGACGAAAGTGGAAAACGAAAATCGGTGCAGGTTTCCGAGGAATTAAACGCTATCCGAATTCTAACAATTCATAAATCCAAAGGATTACAATTCAAAGTAGTTCTGGTACCTTATTGCGATTGGAAGATAGATCATAATACCCAATTTGATCATATCCTTTGGTCACAAAGTAAGCAGGAGCCTTTTGATCAGCTACCCTATTTCCCTTTGAAATATTCTTCAGACTTGAAAAAAACCATATATCGGCAAGATTACTATGAGGAACAGATTCGAGCTCAACTGGATTATCTAAATATTTTATATGTCGCATTTACACGGGCTGAAGATGTTTTATTGGCTTTTGGCCCAAGGCCTTCGATAGATAAAAAAGGAAATTATCAATTGAAAGATGTTTCCAACTTGATGTTTCATTTTCTGAGTGGAGATTTTAGAAATAGAGAAATAGAAATTCAATCCAATGGTGGAAAGGAATATACCTCCCTTTTTGAGCATTGGAAAACGGAACAAACTTATTTGGAACTGGGCCAATGGCCAGAATTAAGTTCTGCTGAAGGGGAAATAGAGTCTAGTGGTAAACCTACTGAAATGATTGGGAGCTATATTTCAAATCCATGGAGAAATCGCTTAACAATTCGCCAACGATCTAAAGATTTTTTTAAACTGGAGGATGAGGTAACTGCCTCGAATATTAATTACGGCGTACTGCTGCATGATTTGCTGTCACGTATCATAACACCAGATCAATTGCCTTTTGCTTTAAAAGAAATGGAATTTGAAGGAGCTATTGGGGCAAAAGAGGTGAATTATTTAGAGCAACAAGTAAAAGCCTTATTGGAACACCCTGAAGTGAAGCCTTGGTTTTCCGCTGAATGGGAAGTGAGGACCGAAGTACCGGTAATTGCCAATGATGCCTTTAATCAAACTGAGAGACGAATGGACAGGGTAATGTTGAAAGGTGATAAGGCAGTAGTAATAGACTTTAAAGCTGCAAAAAATGAGGATAAACAAGCGGCTTACAGGCGTCAAGTCAGAGAATATTTGAGGATTTTGGTAGAAATGGGCTATAAGAGGGTGGAAGGCTATCTTTTGTATGTTCACCCGGTGGAATTAGAGGAAGTGCAAATAAAAAGACCCTAAATTAAGGAGATTTAGACCATTAATAATTCCTCTATTTTTACTCTCTTAGATTACTCCTTCTGAAGTTCAAAATATAGAGTGTAGGCGATTTCAAAATAGATTATGAAACCTTTTTTACAAACACTAGCCGAGAAATTATTTTATAAACATGGAGCGAAGCTTCAAGAAGTAACGGTGATTTTTCCTAACCGCAGAGCTGGGTTGTTTTTTAGAAAATATTTATCTCAGCTGATTGATAGGCCAATATGGGCACCGGAAATTCTCAGTATTGAAGATTGTATGAAAGGATTGACCAAATATCAATTGGCGGATAAATTGACTTTGGTTTTTGAACTGTACGAGGAGTATAAAAATATAGCTCCTAAAAAAGAAAGCTTTGATCGCTTCTATTTTTGGGGAGAGATGCTGCTGAAGGATTTTGATGATATCGATAAATACCTTGTCAATCCTAAGGATTTGTTTACTAATCTTAAGGAGGAAAAAGATATTGAGAATTTGTTTGATTACCTTTCTGAAGACCAAGTGGAATTTATTCGCTCTTTTTGGAAAAGCTTTCGAACCTCCAGGCAGTCCGAACATCAGGAAGGTTTTTTGAAGATTTGGGAAATCCTTTTTTCTCTATATGAAAGGTTTAAAAGCCGTCTTAATGATAAGAGTTTGGCCTATGAGGGAATGATTTTTCGCGAGGTCTACAGAAAAATAGAAGATGGAGAATTGACCAATAAATATGGACAATTGGTATTTGCTGGCTTTAATGCATTAACAGCATCAGAAGAGAAAATCTTTACATGGTTTAAAGGTAAGCAAGGAGCTGAAATATATTGGGATGCTGATGCCTATTATATGGAGGATAAGGTGCAAGAAGCAGGAGTGTTTTTGCGCTCTTATTTCCAGCCTGGACACCCATTGCAAGACACTTTTGAAACACCCTTCCCAAAGTCATTTGGGGATAAAGACTACAGAAACATTGAGATTACCGGAGTGCCATTAGAAGTCGGCCAATCCAAAAAATTAGGAGAAAAACTCCGGGAATTGGTTTTGGATAAGGGAGCTGCTTTTGACCCTGAAAAGACGGTTATTGTTTTACCAGAAGAGCAAAACCTATTTCCGGTTTTGCATTCTATGCCTAAAGAAGTTGAGCTGCTCAATGTTACTATGGGTTATCCTTTGAGAAACACCCCCATGTACACCCTGGTAGAAAATTTATTGGACCTTCAAGAACAGGCCAAGGTAAATGCAGATGGAAAGGTACGTTATCATTACCGAAATGTAATGGCTCTTTTTCGGCATCCTTATATCCGCTATTATAATGTAGAAAAAGCAGCTAAATTGCTTGTAAAAATTGAAAAAGAAAACCTTCAATATATTGGGGAGGATACCTTAAAGGAAGGTGAAGCCCTATTTCAGGGGATTTTCAAAAAGGTGAATTCCGTCAAGGAAATTTTTGACTATTTGCTCGATGTACTGGTCTTGATTAACAGCACTTTTAATGAACGACAGGAGACGAAGGCTGGAAAAGGGGAAACAGTAGGGCAGTTACTGGAGCAGGAATATGTTTATCATTTTTATACCCAACTTAATCGTTTAAAGGACAACGTGGTAGGGCAAAATATTCAATTGAAACAGCACACCTTTGTTAAGCTATTTCGCCAAATCATTCAATCCTTGCGTTTGCCTTTTTCGGGAGAACCTTTAAAAGGCCTTCAAATTATGGGGGTGTTAGAAACCAGAAATCTGGATTTTGAGAATGTATTTATTCTTTCCATGAATGAAGGGGCCTATCCTGCCAAGGCAAGTACCAATTCTTTTGTTCCTTTTAATTTAAGAAAAGGTTATGGTTTGCCAACTCTGGACCATTCAGATGCTATTTATGCTTATTCTTTTTATAGGCTTCTTCAACGGGCAAAAAATGTTCACCTTTTTTATAATACCGAAGAAGGTTTGAATTCGAGCGGTGAAATGAGCCGCTTTTTACAGCAGATTATCTATGAATCAGGTCTTAAAATAAATAGAAAGGTCCTTTCCAATCCGGTTCAGCCCGCTTCCCTGGAAACAATAAGTATGGAAAAGGACGAAAAAGTCTTAATTGAGTTGGGGCGCTATTTAAGGAATGGTGAAACCAGAGGGAAATCTTTAACTGCTTCTGCTATTAATACTTATTTGGATTGTCAGCTAAAGTTTTATTTTCGTTATGTAGCTAAATTATATGAAGCGGGGGAAGTGGCCGAGGAAATTGATGCAATGACTTTTGGTAATTTATTACATAGCACAATGGAAAATTTATATACGGAGTTTATGGCTCGGTATAATACCTTCCGGGTTCAACCTCAGGATTTCGAGATTCTGAAAGAAATGTTGGATCAAGCTGTTGATAAATCCTTTGTAGAGCATTTTTCATTGGAGGAGGGAGAAAAAGTTGAGCTGGGGGGAAGAGATATTATTGCCCGCCGTATTTTATTGAAATTTGGCAAAAGGATTTTAAAAGAGGATAAGGCTTATGCCCCCTTTAATATTATCGGCCTAGAAACTGACGGCAAAGATTCAGGTTTTTATCTCGACTTCGATATATCGTATTTAGGAAAAAAAGAGAGAGTAGCCCTAAAAGGGATCATCGACCGAATTGACCGAAAAGAGGAGCAAGTACGAGTAATAGATTATAAAACCGGCCGAGATGATAAAATACTAGAGGATATCCCTTCTCTGTTTGACCCAAAAAATAAGAAGCGAAATAAGGCAGCTATGCAAGTGCTTTTATATGGTTTGCTCTATAAAAATAAGTTTCCTGAAGATAACAGTCAAATAATGACTGGACTGTTCAATGCTCGCGAACTTTTCGGGGAAAATTTTGATATTCGGTTGAAAATCAAAGAAGATCGACGAAGATATAAGCCCATTAATGATGTTTCTCCTTTACTAGAAGAATACCAGGAAGAATTACGCCGGGTTTTGGAGGAAATTTATGATCCTCAAATGCCTTTTAATCAAACAGATGATGTGGAAAAGTGTAGCTATTGTGCTTATGCAGGGATTTGTCATCGGTAGTAAAAGTCGTTTTGATGGTAAGTTCCAAGGTAAATGTTTGATGAGTTTGGAAATTTAATTTTTTATTTATGCATTGACTTTTTTCGAGATATAAGCTTTTGCCTATGTTTTACATGTATCATAGAAATTATCTTTCATAAGTTATTTTAAGACAAGGGATTAAAGATTTTTTTTATTTAAGTGACTTTTAAGAGTAAATTATGTGAAATTAAATTGCGCACTTTTTTATTCCTTTTAAGCATTTTGTTTGCATTACCTTTATTGTACTGACAATTATTGTAGCTTCAGAGAGACCAGGCACACTTTTCTAAGTTAGATCCCCTTTACCCTATTACCCCATTTTCTATTTCTTTATACCTTCTTGATTTTTTTATTCTGATAAATTACCAATACTATTTTAGCTTTTGCTTGTACTATCTTTCAAATTTCATTTTTCTTTAGATGTAAGGTTTTTTGATTAATTTAAAAATTTTAAGTAAAATAACAGTAAAATATTCATTTACTATTATTTTATATGATTTAAAAGGTTGTTATTTTATTATAATTGATGTTTTGCCTTTGTTTTGTTAAAAATATTTAATGTAAGTTAACGGGAAAAATTGATTTTTTTAAAACCAAAAAACTTACAGAAATGAAAAGAACAAGGCAGAAAATTATAGTATTCCTATTGGCCAGTTTTTTAAATTTCCCCCCTCTGTTGGCTCAAGTAGGATCTCCCTGTAGCACAGATGAAGTAATAAGGAAACGCTATGAAAGGAACCCTGAGAGTAGAAATCGAGCTCAGGCTTTTGAGCAAGTTACCAAAGACTATATTAAGCGTAAGCGTAATCAAAGCTCTAAAGGGATTCAAAGCTCCATTACCAAAAGTAACCATACACGATATACTATTCCTTTGGTGGTGCATGTGTATGGGGAAGACTTTTATGGTTACTCCGTGACTGAGGAAAAGGTCAGAGAAGCTATTCGGCAGGTAAATATTGACTTTGCAGGTCAAAATACTGATTTTAATGATGTATCCAATGAATTTTGGAATGACAGAGGGACATTAGATATCTCTTTTGAACTTGCTACCATTGATCCAAATGGAAATGCTACCACAGGGGTTCTTTTTTATCCTGAAGCGTCTGGTTTTGGAGAAGATTATATCTACGATGAACAAATTCGTAGGTATGCCTGGGATAATTACAAATACATGAATCTCTATATCCAGTTGGATATCAAAGGTGATGGTACTACTAATAGGTCAGGAGTGGCCTGGTATCCAAATGAAAGTGACTCTGATGAAGGAACTGCCAGAGTGGTAATGAACGGAAGGTACATTTGGGGGAATGATGACAACGGTGATGGTACGGAATTTTATGCTTATCTGACCCATGAATTTGGGCATTGGCTCAATTTGATTCATACTTTTGGAGATTCAGGAAGTTGTTCATCTGATGAAGTAGCTGATACGCCGGCTACAATGGCCAATTATGATTGTTTTGATGGCTTAGAGGAAAGTTGTTCAGGGGCGGGTATTCCTAATGTAGAAAACTATATGGATTACTCTTCCTGTAAAATGATGTTTACAAGAGGACAGGTAGATCGTATGGAGGCTGCCTTGGAAACTCACCCTGCTCGTTATCCTATTTGGCAGGAGGATAACCTTCGAGATACCGGTGTAGGGGGCTATGAAATTGGGGCTCATTTGTTAGCGGCCTCTACCTATCTAAAAGAAGGGAATGCTAATAATGGATCCTTTGAAGAGACGATTACGATTACTGCAGAAGATGGAGCTTCCTTTGGAAGAATTAGTGGTTACTACACACAAGGTTCGGATTTCACAGTTTCGGGTCTTCCATCGGGATTATCAGTAAGTATACGTGCGGAAAGCAGCCTGGAGGTGACTGTTTTTATAGATGGGCAGGCCAATTATCATAGGGCAAGCGATTCTGATTTGGTAACTATTACTTTTGATGATGGGGTGGTGAGTGGTCAGTTGCATAGCTATTCCATTGCTTTCAATTTGGAATTTTTGGATCCATTTGAAATAGTCTACAGGGATTTTAGAACTGATCCATATGCCAATGAGGATATAATCTTTAAACCATTTGATATTGATTTGGTTGGTAATGCCTCTTTTGGTTTATTGGTTGACCCTGAAGATGAAGGGGTGATGCTTTTCGAGTCTTTTGGTTTGCCGGTAATTTCACAGGAAGTTATCCAAGATGTTAGATATGATATCTTACGTTTGGATTATGGGGATAATATAAGTGCTTCCAGTAGTTGGGAAGATAATATTTCTAGTTGGGATTTGATGAGTGAATTGAGAAGTCCTCAGCATACCGATTGGGACAACCGAACAGGTTATATTGGTTTCCAGACCAAAAATGCATACGGTGAGGTAATTTACGGTTGGATGCGAGGATCCTATAGTACGAGTGACCATCGCTTTACTTTACATGATTATGCTTATAATACTGAACCAAATGGGGCAATCTATGCTGGAGAAACCGGACAAAATGGTGCTATTGGGTTATCCTATTATATTTTTTATGAAGATGCTGATAATTCCGGCCGAATGGAAAATACCATTACCATTGAGGCATTAGATGGGACCCAATTTTCAAGATCAAGTGGTAGTTTTTCTCAGGGGCAAGATTTTTCCATCAGCGGTTTGCCTAGTGGCCTTTCTGCTAGTTTAACGCTTAATGGCTCTAATTCAGCAACTTTAAGACTAAATGGGGAAGCAGCTAATCATTATCATAGCGACGATATTGATAGGGAAATATTTTTGGAGTTTTATTCTTCTGCCTTTAATGGAAATGCTTCTGATGTGACCAGTTCTACTTATGAATTATCCATAGATTTTCGTGATCCCGATGAGGTAATAAGAAATGACTTTGCAAATATTACTGTAGATACACCAGATACTTATGATTATGAGAGGATTTATATTGATGGGCTTGGATATGATTATCAATCAAACTCCTATCAGTTATGGTATTATTATGAAGGGAATAGGAATTTCAGAATTGATACCTGGCGTAAACCATTGGTTTGTGAACCCAACAGTAAAAATATCAGCTATTTGCAATATGATGAAGAGATTGGAGCCTCCAATAATTGGGTAACGGGATATAGAGATGATTTAACTCTTGTTTTAAGAAGCGATTCCTATACAGATTGGGAGGGAGAGGATGGTTATGTGGGAGTTGTGGCTTTTGACCAACATGGAAGAAGGTACTATGGCTGGATAAGGGTATCTGTTTCTTCAACAGGAAGTTATGCTACTATGTATGAACTGGGCTATAATACAAAACCTTATCAAAGTGTCTATGCAGGAACTACGGATAGCGGGGGAACAACAAACCCTCTAAATGCTTCTTTTTCTGCCAATACAACAAATGTTACTCCTGGTAGTTCGGTCTCCTTTACCGATCAGTCTACAGGTAACCCTTCCGATTGGTATTGGGAGTTTGAAGGGGGCAGCCCTTCTACAAGTACAAGCGAAAATCCAACCGTCACTTACGATAACGAAGGGGCT
The DNA here is from genome assembly GCF_009711365.1 of Xanthovirga aplysinae. Taxonomy (GTDB): domain Bacteria; phylum Bacteroidota; class Bacteroidia; order Cytophagales; family Cyclobacteriaceae; genus Xanthovirga; species Xanthovirga aplysinae. Next base: position 12,059 of record NZ_SMMB01001288.1, read on the forward strand.
TTTAATGTGACCCTAACAGTAATTTCTGGGAATGATTCAGATGTCCAGACCCAAATGAACTTTATTACGGTGGAAGCAGGTGGTGGGAATGATTCCTATTGTTCTTCTTCTGGAGACAATAGCGTATCAGAATATATTTCATCCGTTGAAGTAGGTAGCTTCTATCATAGTTCCGGAGGAGATAACTACAGTCATTATACGGGACAATCTATTCCATTGACAGTTGGTGAAAATACTAGTTTAGCCATTAATACCTATGTTGCCGCAAATTACACAGAATACATAAAAGTGTGGATTGACTTTGATCGGGATGACAACTTTGAAACTTCGGAGTTAATTTATGAAAATGTGATTCAAGGGCAGCAAAACATGACAACTAACTTTACAACTCCTTCTAATGCCATGGTGGGAGAGACCCGAATGCGTATTTCCATGGCTGCAGATAATGAGCAAAGTAGTGCTTGCGATAACTTTAGTTATGGGGAGGTGGAAGATTACACTGTTGTGATTGATGATGGTGATGGGGGTGGAAATCCACCTACTGGAGATTATTGTGCAGCTTCTGGTGGTGGAACTTATGAGTGGATCTCTAGAGTTCAAGTGGGTTCATTTACTAATACCTCTACTAGTAATAATGGGGGGTATTCTGATTTTACCAATCAAATGATTAATCTTGACGAAAATTCCAATTCAACCATTGCCTTGACTCCAAGCTATAGTGGAACAGCCTATAGGCAGCATTTTATAGTATGGATTGATTACAATCAAGATAATGATTTTGCTGATGCTAATGAGTTAGTTTTTCAGGCTTCAGGTGTTAATTCGAAAATTAGTGGCAGCATTAGTGTTCCTTCTTCTGCTTTGAGTGGAAATACTAGAATGAGAATTGCTATGAAGGGGGATGGAAATGCTCCGGGACCATGTGATACTTATGGCTATGGAGAAATAGAGGATTATACAGTGAATATTGGTGGAAGTGATGGAGGAGGAACTCCACCGGGGCAATCAGAGTATTGTGTGTCTTCTGCAACTAACAGTGCAAATGAATGGATTGCAGAGGTATCTGTTGGAAACTTTAATTATGCCAGTGGGGGTGCTGATTACAGTGATCATACCAATCAAACTGTGAATCTAGATGCCGGTTCAAGAACCAATATAAGTGTTAGTCCTGGTATGGATGGAGGACCTTGGGATGAATACATCCGCTTGTGGATTGATTATAATCAAGATGGGGTTTTTGCTACTAATGAAATGGTTTTTGAAGGAATTTCTGAAAATGCTGTTGCGGTAAATGGAAACTTCACAGTGTCTTCTAATGCTCAAAATGGAACTACCCGAATGAGAGTGTCCTTAAAGGGAGATGGTGGTGCCTATGATGATCCATGTGAAAGTTTTGATTACGGTGAAGTGGAGGATTACAGTGTTAATATCTCGGGAGGAGTAAATGGCGTGGTGAGCCAATCCAATGAATCGGATGGCAGTGATCCGGTGAATCAAATTCAGTCCCAAATCACTTTAGCCCCAAATCCTGTCACCAATGGGGTACTTAATGTAATGGTAAATTCCGAGAATGGATCTGTTACAATGTTAAGGGTTATGAATAATGTTGGTAGTCTTGTGTATGAACAATCCGTTAGCCTTCAAGGTGGACAGAATATGGTGTTGCCACTAACAGGAATGTCAGCTGGATTGTATTATTTACAGACTATTGGAGAGTCAGGTATAAGTATTCATAAATTCCTTATTCAATAGAGGAGTTAATTAATCTTTGTTTGATTAGAAGAGTATTACCTAAGGTTTACTCTTCTAATCCTTTGCTTTGTGTGTATTCTGTGTGTTTGCAAATGTTTGTTTCACTAAAAAAATTACACAGATGAAAAACAAAATCCAAAAAACTGCTCAATGCCTATTATTCTTCCTTTTAGGCACCACCTTATTATTAGCACAAAATAAGCCCCATGCCCAGAGGTGTGGGACTAGTGAAGGAATTAAAGCACTCTATAAGCTTCATCCTCAAAGTAGAGAAGAATCAAGTAAGCTGAATCAAAAAAGTAAGGAATTTGCACAAAAGCAAAAGGCTAAAAGACAATCCTCCTCAATTGTCCTTTCCAATCACAACCAATATACTATCCCTGTGGTGGTACATGTATTTGGGGATGATTTTGCAGGTTATCAGGTAAATGATGACATTATTAGAGAAGCCATTAATCAAGTGAATAACGACTTTAATGGAATGAATTCAGACTTTAATGATGTGATCCCACAGTTTTCTAATCTAAGGGGAACCCTTGATATCAGTTTTGAATTTGCGCAAATCGATCCAGATGGAAATGCCACCTCTGGTATTATTTACTATCCAGCCGCCTATGGATTTGGTGAAGGTTCCAGTCATAACGATGAAATTCAGGCTGTTGCATGGGATAATTATAAATATTTGAATTTGTATATAATGCTCGAATTATACAATGACGGGGCAACCAATGCTTCCGGAGTGGCCTGGTATCCGGACACCTGGATGTCAGATAATAATTTGGCAAGGATTGTTTATAATGGGCGCTACCTTTGGGGAAATGGAGGAGACTCGGAATTTCAGGCTACATTAACCCATGAATTTGGACATTGGTTAAATTTGATACATACTTTTGGTGAAGATGATAGCTGTTTTGATGATGATGAGGTGGAAGATACACCTATGACGGTTGCTAATTTGGATTGCAATACCTCTCAAGAAACTTGTTCGGGTGCAGGAATTCCTAACTCCTCCAATTATATGGATTATTCTGATTGTAGGAGGATGTTTACCCTGGGACAAATTGATCGGATGTTGGTTGCTTTACAGCATGATGCACGTTGGTCACTTTGGCAAGATGAGAATTTGAGCGCAACAGGTACTGGACATAATGATATAGGGGCTCATTTGCTGCTTTCTGCTACTAAACTGATAGAGGATGATGAAAATGATGGTTCTTTCTTCGATATGGAAATTACAGTATCGGCCGAAGATGGGGCTGAGTTTAGTGTTTGGAATGGCTACTTGACGGAGGGAACTCATTACACCACTTCAGGAATTCCATCAGGCCTTTCGGTAAGTATTCAAGCAAATGGTTCTAATTTAGCTACCATACGGATGGAAGGAAATGCAAATACCCATGGAGATAATTCTGATACCGAAATAACCATTTCCTTTCGAGATGCCGCTCTGGTAGGTGGAGTCTCATCAGTATTCGCCGAGGATATGATATTAAATCTGGATTTCCTGGACCCTTACCAATTGGTATTTGAAGATTTTAATGACCTGAGTGTGGATGAAAATTCTGTTTGGGAACCATTTGATATCAATATTACCGGAAATGGGTCTTATGGAATCTGGGTTTTTCCTGAGAATGGGGATTTAAAGTTTGAATCTTACGGTAAGCCTTTAATTTGTGAAGGAAATAGTCGAAATATTTCCTTTTTGCAAGCAGGGGATGTGATTAATGAATCTCGTAATTGGGTGGAAAATGGAGAATGGGATGAGATTGCTAATATAAGTAGTGCAACTCATACAGATTGGAATGGACAGACTGGCTATTTGGGAATTCAAGCCACTAATCAGTATGGAAGGGCAGTTTTTGGTTGGTTAAAAGCTTCGGTTTCTGCTAGTGGTGACGAATATACCATATATGAATATGCCTACAATGAAGATCCAAATGGGGCCATTTATGCAGGAGAAACTGGTTTAGGAGCTCGTCTTTCCTACTCTTCCAATATTTTTTATGAGGATATTCCTAATAATGGCGCAATTGAAACTGCAATCTCAATTTCTGCACTGGACGGGGCTCAATTCGATGTGAATGGAGACATGATGGAAGGGACTCATTTTATTGCATCAAATGTACCTTCGGGGCTTTCAGTGGAGATCTTTGTGGAGAATAGTAATTTGGCAACTCTTTCCTTAGTAGGAAATGCTAACTCCCACACCGATGCAGCTGATATTAATAATATGGAAATTGAATTTAGGAATGCGGCTTTTTCGGGGAATGCTTCTTCAATAGTTAATTCTACTTATACTTTTTCTATTGATTTTAATGATGTTTACCAAATCATTTATGAAGATATTGAAGACATTACGGTTAATAGCTCTAATGATTGGGGATGGTTCTACTTAAATAATGGTTATTTTGACGAATTTGGTTTATTTATAGATGGAGGAGAGCTTAAATTGGAAACTTACACCAAACCATTAATATGTGAGGGAAATAGCTTACGGGTTTCTTTGCTAGATGAGGGAGATGCTATTGGAAGTTCCAGTAATTGGGTAGATGGAGGTAGTTATCCGGATTTGCATGAAATGTGGACTCCCACTTATACTGTTTGGGAGGGGCAAACTGGTTTTGTAGGATTTGAATATTACACAAATACGGGAAGGATTATGTATGGTTGGTTTAGGATTTCAATGTCCTCTAATGGGGATTCTATGACCCTCCATGATTATGCTTATAATCAGGAACCCAATGCAACGATTTATGCTGGAGAAACTGCAGGTGGTGGAGGTAATCCTCCAGGAGATTATTGTGCGTCATTAGCCAGTAACGCTACTTCAGAGTATATTTCCAGAGTAGAGTTTGGGGAATTTCAAAATACTTCTCAGGGCTCTGGGTATTCCAATTTTACGAATCAAACAATAACTTTAGTTCGAAATAGCTCCAATAGTTTTTCGCTCACTCCTGATTTTGCAGGATCGATCTATACGGAATATTTTAAAATTTGGATTGATTATAATGAGGATGGAGACTTTGAGGATGGAAATGAGCTGGTGTTTGAAGGACAAACTACCGATGGTTCAAGTGTGGTTGGAAGTATTACTCCACCATCTTCAGTTGATCTGGAAACCACTAGGATGCGGATCTCCATGAGGGGGGATAATCCCCCGGTTGGGCCGTGTGATACATTTTCTTACGGTGAAGTTGAGGATTATACGGTTACCATCAATAATGGAGGAGGGAGTGTCCCTCAGGCAGATTTTATAGCCAATTCCACCAATATTAATGTGGGGAATTCAGTCTCCTTTACCGATTTATCTTCAGGAAGCCCAACCAGTTGGAATTGGGAATTTGAGGGAGGAACGCCCGCAACAAGTACTAATCAAAATCCGACGGTTACCTATAACACGGCTGGAACATTCAATGTTACCCTAACGGTATCCAATAACAATGGGACAGGTGAGCAAACCTACAATAATTATATATCTGTATCGAATGGGGGAGGAGGTGATTATTGTGAATCTTCATCTAATAACAGTGTGACGGAATATATTTCTGCTGTTCAAATAGGGGATTTTTCTCATTCCTCGGGAGGAGACAGGTATAGTCACTATACCGCACAAACTATTCCTTTGGAAATGGGACAAAATACAAATCTTTCGATTGATACTTATGTGAATGGAAATTATACAGAGTATATCAAAGTTTGGATAGATTACGATCAGGATGAAACATTTGAATCCTCTGAGTTAATTTTTGAGAATTCCATTCAAGGTCAGCAAAGTATAGCTACCAATTTTACTCCACCAACCAATGCCCTTGAGGGAGAAACACGCATGCGGATTTCCATGGCAGGGGATAATGAACAAAGCGGCGCCTGTGATACCTTTAGTTATGGAGAAGTTGAAGATTATACGGTTAGTTTAGGAGTTGACGGAGGAGGTACTCCTTCGGAATATTGTGCTTCTGCTGGGAACAATAGTGCAAATGAATGGATTGCCACTGTGGAGGTGGGGAGTTTTAGCTATACCAGTGGTGCTGCCGATTATAGCGACCATACCAATCAAATCATAAATTTAAATGCGGGCTCTAATACGGTTATAAGTATCAGCCCAGGAATGAATGGTGGCCCATGGGATGAGTATATTCGAGTTTGGATTGATTATAATCAGGACGGAGATTTTAATGATGGAAATGAAGTGGTTTTTGAAGGGATCTCTGAAAATGTTGCCACGGTAAATGGTAATTTTAGTGTATTGTCTTCGGCACAAAATGGAAATACAAGAATGCGGATTTCCATGAAGGGAGATGGTGGTGCTTATGCCGATCCTTGTGAAACTTTTAATTATGGTGAGGTAGAGGATTATATGGTGAATATTTCAGGTGGGGTGGCAGGAGTAGTGGGTCAATCTAACATATCTGGAAACCGTTATGAAGAGAATCTAAATCCACCCCATATCACTTTAGCACCAAATCCTGTAACCAATGGAGTTTTAACAGTTAGTTTACATTTAGAAAAAGGTAATATTTCTCAGTTTAGGGTATTGAATAATGTGGGTAACCTGATGTATGAGCAATCCGTTTATCTTCAAGGTAATGAGAAAACTAGGTTGATCTTAGGAAATTTGCCGGCTGGGCTTTATTTCCTACAAACTATGGGGGAATCAGGTATAAATACTCATAAGTTTTTGATTCAATAAGAATTACCTGAAAATAATTTTTTGTGATTTACAAAGAAAGAAGCCATCACTAGGTTGGCTTCTTTCTACATTCTTTTTATCCACAAATATTTCTGAGAACTGGCTTTAAGATATTTATTTAACCTTTGTTTTAAGGGTTAAATAGGAAGCTTGTTTACATTTTTAGTTTTTTAAAAGCACTTTCTGGTATAGAGCAAATGATCCCCATAATTAATTTCCAGATGGTAGGTGTGTAAACTATATTTCTTTTCTTTCTGTAGGCTTTATAGATTGCTTTGGCAATGGTGTGAGATTTAGCAGTAAGTAAGGAAGGAAACTTGGAACCTTCCGTCATTTTGGTTTTTGTAAATCCGGGTTTGATGGTTGCAATATGGACATTATAGGGGTACATCCTGTTGCGTAAACCTTGCAGGTATATACTAAACCCTGCTTTGGCACTCCCATAGATATAATTACTTTGTTTACCACGATCCCCGGCAATTGAGCTAATGCCAATAATTATGCCCTGACTTCTTTCTTTGAAATATTGTGCAAAAATCCCCACTATGGAAACCGCTCCCACATAATTGACATCAATGATGCGATGTGTCTCTTTCCAATTTTTTTCGGCGAGGTGTTGACTACCTAAATAGCCAAAAAATACAAGAACAACTTCTACTTCTTTGAATTTTCTTGCAAATTCTGGGTGACTTTTTTTGTTTTCAGCATCAAATTCCGCCAAGATAACCTCTATTTCAAACCGAAGTGAAAGATCATTTTGAAAATGGGTTAGGCGGCTCACATTTCGGGCCGCAAGGATTAGGTCATGATTGTTTTGAGCAAATTTCTCAGCTGTGGCCCGACTCATATCAGAGGTAGCCCCAAGGATTAAAATCTTAGACATTTAAAATCATCTTTTCCTGATAATCCTTAAAAATCCCCAATCTTTCTCCTAAATGAGACCTAAATCCCATGGAAGGGTTATATTTTTGAACAATATTCATAAACTCATAAATAAGTGGATAACCTTTCAAAAGCCAATGTGCCGACATTCTCGCATCCTTTGCCAAATAAATTCGTCCTCCTAGATCATGGACCATAGCATCTAATTCTTCCAAAAGTTTAAACACTCCTTTTTTAATAGGGAAATCAAGGGCCAGTGTATACCCTTTCATTGGAAATGCCATTAATTCTCTTTGACTTCCCATTAATTTCAATACTGCCAAATATGGATCTAGACCAGACTTTTCAATTTTCTTTAAAATGAGTTTTAGGCCCTGAAAGCTATTGGCTATCGGCAATACAAATTGATATTGCAGTAAACCTTTTTTACCGTAAAATTTATTCCAATTTTTAAAGTTATCTAATGGATAGAAATAAGAGTTATAGTGGAGAATTCTTTCTTTTTTTTCCTTCTTTTTATTCTTGTAATAAAGATGGTTATAGGTTTTTACCGACCAGGGGTTTAATACCTGATCAAAAAAAAGTATAGGTAAGTTAACCTTAGGAGATGTGTGAAGTTGAAAAGGCTTTTTAATTTTTGAAGGAAGCTGATCTGAAAGAGCATGCTCACCCAATAGCATAACACCTTTACCCAGTTTCTTTCCCTTTTGTAGGCAATCAATCCATGCTACTGAGTAGTTTGCATGTTGATTTTTTTCAAACACATAAAATACTTCTTCCAATCCTTTTGTACATAGTGTAGTTTGACGGATAAAGGTGGTTTCTATAGGCTTTAAATAAAAGCGTGCTGTTACAATCATTCCTGTTAATCCCAAACCACCGCAGCTGGCCTCAAACAGGTCTGCGTTTTCAGTTCTTGAGCAATGTAATAGTTGGCCATCCTCCAAAATGATATCAAAATCAATGAGATGATCCGAGAAACATCCCTCCTTGTGGTGGTTTTTTCCATGTATATTGGAGGCAATGGCACCCCCAACAGTGATAAATTTTGTGCCTGGAGTTACAGGAAGAAACCAGCCTTTGGGGACAATAAAATTTAAAATTTTTTCCAAACTGACTCCAGCTTCGCAACGTATGGAACCCTTCTGTTTATTAAATTCGATTATGTTATTTAGTTTAACAGTAGATAAAATCTCCTTTCCCAAGGAAGCATCTCCGTAGGATCGACCAAGCCCTCGATTTATTATTTGATTTTTTGACTGGATGAGTGATATAGATTCATTTTTAAAAGTGGGGGTTGAAATTTCGGCTTTAATCTTTGGGTATCTTCCCCAATTACTGACCCATGGCATAAGTTTATAAGTTAGAAGTGTAAATGATTATATAAAAACTCAAAAGCCAGATGGTCAGGTTTATTAGGGTGAAAGGGTCTTTAAAAAGGATTTTTACGGGTGAGCCCCCCCTTTGTTTAACTAGGAAAATCTGTAGATATCTCATTACTCCTGCAAGTACAAATATGAAAGTTCCATATAAATATTCGGAATGGAATTGATTAATAACCTGAGAAGAAATGCAGTACATGAGGTAACATACAATTATTATCCCGCAAATCATGGTTAGACAGGCATCTACAAATCTTAAATTATAGGTCTCCACTGATTCTCTTATTTTTTGGTTAGATTTTTTTAATAAAATGAGATCATCTCTTCTTTTTCCCAATGCCAGGAATAAAGAGAGTAGGAAAACCATTATGATTAACCAATGCGAAGGTTTAACCTGGGAGATCACTCCTCCACTAATTACTCTTAATACAAATCCGATTGAAATTATGAATATATCAATAAGAGGAAGTCTTTTTAAAAAAATAGTATATGCGATATTCATCAATAAATAGGTAATGATAAGGAAAAAGAATGTTTTATTGATGTAATAGGCCAAGGATAGCCCTCCTAACAAGAGAAAAAATGAAAGTGACAGCGCCCATGAAATGTTTATTTCCTGAGCTGCAATGGGACGAGATTTTTTTACAGGGTGTAAGCGATCAGCTTCAGCGTCTTTAATGTCATTAAAAATATAAATTGTACTACCCACCAGGCTAAAACTAATTAATCCCAAAAGAGCCCACTTTAATTTTTGAAACTCAAATAGTTCTCCGGAAAAATACAGGGGAGTCAGTATAAATAAATTTTTTATGTAATGATCTACTCGGCATAACCGTAAAATCACCATTAAATGGTTAATCAAGTCTTTGGTTAATACGAGTATCATATTTTTTGCATTTTTTTCTGCACGAGGTATTTCCCTAAGAAACTAAATCCTGGTCTCAGGATAATAAGTTTGGACTTATTTATAGACCTTCTTTTAGTTCAAATTTTTTATTTTTTGGAGAATTAGCAGATGAGTGCTTTGGTGAGGCTAAGAACCTACTTTTAAGAAATGGGTTTTAAATTAAATCAGTGGTGGATAATTTTAGGTTTTAGGTAAAAACTAAATACTTGTT
>NZ_SMMB01000669.1 GCF_009711365.1 Xanthovirga aplysinae
TTCATCGTTTTAAAATTCAAACCATTTACCTTTAATTCTACTATATAAAAACCTTTCACTAAGCCATAAGGCCTTAGGTCTACACCTACTTTATTTTGATTTCTATTAATTTGACCTTGATCTATTTCTTGACTAAAACCTTGAAGATTGGTTAATTTAATAGAAAGTTGGCCTGTTACTGAAATTGGCAAATCCAATGTAAATTGATCGTTCATGGAAGGGTTCGGGTACAGCAGAACCTCATCACTGGAAGAGAAAACCTGCTCACTAAGTAGATAATCACTTTCAATATCGATCTCATTTAAAGGAAGGATCATTATGGCCGATACCACAGCCGGAGCAATGCTTCCTTTTGTTTGATAGAACCTTAAGTCAATAAATCCATCTGTTGCCTCCACCTCAAAAGCTTTTTCAATAGGTTTATTAATTGCTCCCGCCTCCTGAATTATATCCAAGTCTCTCAGTATAGATATACCTTGTGCCTCAACATGCATCAAACGTTTACCTTTTGAATCATATTTGTCCTCCAAGAATTTCAGTACTACTCTAAAGCGTTTACCACAATTTACAGGGAAGCGATATTTGAAATCTTTTCCGGATCGATGTGATAAAAATAAAGGATTATCACCTACAGGCCCTTCTCCTTTTTCCAAAAAGGAAGTGGAACTGCCTCCCGAATGGAAATCATCCTGCTGGAAAATCGTACCCTTCTCATCAGATACCTTTGGCCCACCAGCATTAAGGTAGTAATATCCTTTGGCAGGAATAATATGAATTTTGACGATCAATACCACCTTTCCACAAGCCTTATCGGATTTTAATTTAAAGGTAATTGTACATCCCTTTTCAACCTCATCCTTAGTTGGGATATACTCCCCATTCCAGTTGGTTCCATTCGTTATACTGCCTTTTCCATTGTGCTCCCACCAACCATCTTGAAGTTTATCCCCGGTGATGTGTTTTAGGGACACTGCCATAGCTGGATATGCACAAAGATAGATATCCTTTACAATCTTCACATCCTGCTTTTTCTTTATCCATACATTCACCTTATCATATTTCACACCACATGCCCCTTTAACTTTAACAACAAAAGTAAGATATGCCCCATGCTTTCTTTCCCTCACTGTTGGGACATATACTGCCTGTTGTTGACTGGCATTAAGAATTTGCCCCTCTCCACTAGAAGTCCACATGATTCCTTGATGAGGTCCTTTGACCACTGCTTTTAGGGGGACATTTTCATCATTTTCCAGGCATAGTTTCATATCGGATTCTGCCAGTACGATTGGCTGAGGAATAATTTTCACAACTTTATAAACCTTCAAAGTTGTACATTTAAACTTGACCGTTAGACAGAATTTGAGGGTTGCTCCTGTTGTCATTTCCTCTTCCGAAGGTTCATATTCTACCTTTAAACCTCCCTTGCTTTTTAGATTTCCTTTCCCATTGTGTGTCCATTGGTGTTCATCAAATTCACCATTGGTTGTACCATGAAGCGGTATTTTCATGCCTGGAAAAACACAAACCTCAGTTACCCCACCAATAAATAATTCAGGGCTCTTTATAATCTTTAACTTAACCACATCATGCACAGACCCGCAATCCGAAGTAGTAGTAAGCGTCACCCTCACTAAGGCCCCTTTAGCCTTTTCTTCCTTTGTTGGCCAATAGATTGCTGTTCGTTCACCTTTAATTTCAAGATGCCCCTTACCATCTGTAGTCCACTTTAAATGATTGTACTCCTCCTTAATTTTTGCATTAATTACAAATTTTAGGTCCTTGGAAGCACATGCTTTTTGATCCGGACCCAGCCAAACAACAGGCTTGCTTTCGATAATGATCTTCTTCACCTTTTGTACTATTCCACAATCACTAAAGACCTTTAACTGTACGGTAATTACAGCACCATGGATCAGCTCCTCTTCAGTCGGGATATAAACAGTATTCAATTGATGGGGATTCTTGATTTTTCCCTTTCCATTGGTAGTCCATTTTGATTTATAATAATCCCCTATTACATGTGCAGAAAGTGGAACTTTCAACCATGGCTCAACGCAACCAATAGGAGCGGAAGTAATTTTCACTTTCGGAAGGACATTGATGATAACTTTTAATTCATCCATGACTTCAGAACACTTATTCCATGCCTTCAATTTAAATTTGATTTTTGCTCCTTTTTTCAATTCTCCTTTCGAAGGAAAATACATGGCCTGCAGCTGGTCGGCATTTTTCAAGGTTCCGTTTCCGTTCGTCACCCATTTCAATCCCTCATAATTTCCTGAAACTTTCCCAGACAAGGTAACCTTTATTTCTTCATCTGATGCTACACAGAACTCCTGATTAGGTCCTGTCTTAACTATAAGATCGGTATCGGGAATAATCTGAATTACTTTATCCTTTACCACTTTACCGCATTCATTTTCCACCGTTATGGTAAATGAGATTTTTTTCCCAGTCTTTTGTTCTTCTTTAGTGGGACGGTAGACTGCAAAAGGTTCGTTAGCTCTGAAAATTTCTCCTTGCCCGCTGGTCTCCCAAAGTAAATGATCATAAGGACCCTCTATCACTGCAAATAGAGGTATTTTTTCTTTTTCACCTACACACACTTCCTCATATTTTTTCAATAGAACCAGTGGTTTTTTAAGTATCTTTACAAACATGTCATCAGATGCTTCTCCACATTCCCCTTTTACTGTTAGGGTCAGCAACACTTTTTTCCCTAGTTTCTTTTCTTTAACAGAGGGGGTATAGGATGCCTCCAATTGATCTGCATTTCCGATTATACCTTCCCCATCTGTTGTCCAAAGCACTTTCTCATAGTCACCTTCTACCGATCCCATTAATTGAAACACCAGTTCTTTTGAAGCACAGGCTTCCTGATCCGGGCCTGCAGACACCATATGTGCTTCAAGGATAATGACATTGGTAGCTTTCACTACAAAACAATCATCTGAGGTTTGAGCCCTGATATAATAAGTACCAGATTGTGTAACCCAAGAATCTATTGGAGACTCTCCGTTTACTGCATCTTCCTCTGTTTCATAAAAGGAAATTGTTACGCCTTCCATGCTGCTAGTAATCGCATCATTTAAATCTACTTCAAAACAGTCGCTCAGATCCTGAACATCCAATTGTATAGGGGCTGGGTCCATTAATTCTACTGGAGGCAAATCTGTTGTA
>NZ_SMMB01000988.1 GCF_009711365.1 Xanthovirga aplysinae
TATAATGAAAATGAGTGCATTTTTGTGGTTGTTTAGCATTATTTTTAAATTTTGATTTTGGTAATAATACTTAATTATCGAAAAAAAGTAAGTTTATTTGAAAAAAAAATATTACAGTAAGAGGTAATTGATACAAGTTGTAAATATTGGATTATTTCTCCCTTTTAGCAGATGAGCTAATTAAAATAGTTGGAATTCTATTTTTTTCTAAAAAGAGATCTGTGTGAAACTATGTGAGTAAAAAAAATATTTCATAAGAAAACTTTTTAAAGCTTTGATTTAACTTTTTGGTTGAATACTTTACGTACCAAATGTTAATAATGGCCTACTTTTTACTTTAAAGAAATCTGGTGAATTCAGACTGTAGGTTAAATCGATCTGTTTTTGAATTATTTTTAGATGAAATTGAGAGAAAAAGATCCTGCTTTGATCCTTGTTGATATCCAAACAGCTTTTGATGATGAGGCTTATTGGGGCGGGAATAGAAATAATAAAAATGCTGAGAAATACGCACGGCAAATTTTAAAGAGATGGAGGGAATTAAAATTACCCATTTTCCATATCAGACACAGTTCCCAAAATCCCAATTCGAAATTGCATGCTTCACAACCAGGGTTTGCCATTAAAGATGATGTTAAGCCATTGGATGATGAAATCGTGATCACCAAAGAGGTAAATAGTGCTTTTATTGGTACTGACCTAAAAGAAAGATTAGATCAGTTGGAAATCAGAACCGTAGTTATCCTTGGCTTGACAACCAATCACTATGTTTCCACCACTACCAGAATGGCTGGTAATTATGGTTATGAAACTTTTCTTATTTCGGATGCTACGGCAACTTTTGATAGACTTGGGGTGAATGGAGAAAAATATAGTGCTGAGTTGATTCATCAAACTACGTTGGCTAATCTTCATGAAGAATTTGCTACAGTTATCGATAGTAAAAAGCTACTAAAAAGTATTTAGGGGAAAGTTAGATCTTTTTATGAAAATTGAAGGCTTCGGTTAAATGAACATAAGGCAGGCAAATTTGGACGATTATAATGCTGTTTGGGAGATCTTTAGACTAGTGGTTAGTTCTGAAGATACCTATGTTTTCAGTTCCAAAACAAGAAGGGGAGAGCTAGAAAGACATTGGTTTTCACCCAATATAAGCACCTTTGTGGCTGAAGAAGATGGCGTAATACTTGGAACCTACATTATTAAACCAAATCAAATTGATTTGGGGTCCCATATAGCAAATTGTAGTTATATGGTTCATCCCCATTATCAAGGGAGGGGGATTGGGAAAATGCTTTGTGAACATTCTTTAACCTTTGCAAAGAAATTCGGGTATTTGGCTATACAATTCAATATTGTCGTCAGTACAAATGATACAGCTGTAAGACTTTGGAAGAAATATGGTTTTGAGATCATAGGGAAAATTCCAAAAGGATTTAGGCATGGGAAGTTAGGTTATGTGGATGCCTTTATTATGTACAAAGAATTATAATTAACGCCTGATTGTAAATGATTTGTATCCAAACCGTTATCTGTAATTTTAAAACTAACTTTACTAATGGAGAATGAAGTAAGGCAATTGATTTTGAAGTTGAGGAATATTTTTGAAGGAAATCCATGGTATGGAGAATCTGTGATTCAAAAATTAGATGCTCTGGATCTTGGAGTGGTAAATGAACCTCCTATTACTGGGTGTAATTCCATTGGCAGATTGGTGCAACATGTAATTAATTGGCGAATTTTTGCTATTAAAAAATTGGAGGGAGATAAAGAATTTGACATCCCTTTGAATGGACCTATGGATTGGCCTGATATTCATATAGGAACTATCAAAGGGTGGGAGAAAATGATGCAGAATCTTAATGAAACTCAAACAAAGATCATAGATCTTCTTTCTGATAGAACCTCTTCCTTTTTAAAGGGCCAAGTCCCTGGTCGGGAATATGATTTTCAATTTTTAATAGAAGGAATAATTCAACATGATATTTATCATTTAGGGCAAATTAGGTTAATCAATTTATTGATTAACCATGATGACCAGAACCTATAAAAATCGTAGTTGGATTCTTGCCTAAACTCATTAAAAGGAAATCATAAGATATTGAATGGGTAACTTCAAGATTAGAGAAATGGGAAAATTCAATTGAGGCATTTTTTACCGCCAGCACAAAGGTAATTGTAACAAGGGAAAGAGTTACAAGCTGTATAGGTTATTCCTATTTGAGGTACAATGATTCTCTTTTTAACTTTTTCCTTATTTAAAAACATTATTTTATTATTAATATGAATAAAATTATATTCCCTTTTATTGTAATATTTCTATTTGGGTGCCAAAAGAGTAAAGATGAATCTAGCCAACAAAAAAGTAAGTACCTGAGGTGGGTGGGGGATAGTAAATTTGATCCGGAGGTGGATGATCCGGACTTCAAGGCTTGTAATGGGGAAAAAGTTGCCCAATATTTTAATTTCTCCATGGGACTGCAGTATGAAGGGGAAAAGAGAGCCTTGGAGAAGGTGTTTAGAGAAAAATATAATCCTCTCTCAAGGGAAGGGGAATCCGGATTAATTAGAATAAGATTTGTGGTGAATTGTAAAGGGAAAACGGGTAGATTTCGCCTTTTGCAGATGGATAATGACTTTCAGGAGAAATCTTTTAATCCTTTGATAACCGATCAATTATTACAAATCACCAAAGGCTTGACGGGTTGGAAAAGATTACCCGATACTGACAATGCCAGGGATTATTACCAGTATCTCATATTTAAAATGGAAAAAGGTGAAATAAAAGAAATATTGCCATGAGAAATTCAATTTTGATTTTTATTTTTTCATTATTCTTTTCGATTCCTTTATTCTCTCAGCCTAATTGTGAGGCCTATAGATACCAGGGAGATACCTTGAAATATTTAGCGTGCATGCAAGCTAAAAAGAGAGAAGGACATTATCAGTTTAGTAGGGAGTATCAGGAAGCCTTTGATGAAGCTATAGGAATTGACTCTACTTTTGATTATGCCTACCGAGAAAAGTCAGTTGCCTATCTTAAAAGTGGTGATTTTATTACTTGGAAAAATTTAATTGATAAAGCAGTGGCTTTAAACCCCGAAGCCCATTTGGGTGCTCGTGGATGGTGTCGTTATCAATTTTTTCGAGATTATAAAGGGGCCATTGAGGATATTGAAAATTTTGAGAAGTTGGTAAATTACGATGTGGGATATTCTGTAAATGGGGTTTATCATTTATCCATAGCAAAAGCAATCTGTTATAAAGCACTTGGGCAAAAGGAAAGGGCTATTTCTATCATTGAGGAGAAGTTAAAAGAAAAGGACTATTTTGCTGGAATTTATGATTACCTACATTTGGGCGTTCTTTATC
Source organism: Xanthovirga aplysinae (assembly GCF_009711365.1). GTDB lineage: Bacteria > Bacteroidota > Bacteroidia > Cytophagales > Cyclobacteriaceae > Xanthovirga > Xanthovirga aplysinae. Next base: position 3,373 of record NZ_SMMB01000988.1, read on the forward strand.
TTGAATTAGGCAGGTATGAAAAGGCTATTTCAGCTTTTGTCAAACAGTCTCAGGGAAATGAAATCGCAGAGAATCAATATTATCTTGGAATGGTATATAAAAAGTTAGGTAACAAGGAGAAGTATGTAGAATGCCTCCAAAGATCTCAAGATTTGTATGTGGGAAGGCGGAATATGTATGACCCTTATACACATCCCTATGATAAGGTATATTTGGAAGACATCCAAGATGAGTTGGAAAAGGCTAATAAGGATACCTAGGTTGGAGAATCGCCTAAACTTTTTCCTGAAAATGTGAAAGACTTTTTAGAAGGGTAATAGGTATAATATGAAAGAAACAAAAATCAAACTTGAGCATTTAATTCAAGAAGTAAAACAATTTTTTACATCCTCTCCTTTAGCAGAGATTGGTGAGAAGCCTTCGGCCGAAAAGTGGTCTAAAAAAGAAATTCTGGGTCATTTGATAGATTCTGGGATAAACAATTTACAACGTTTTACGGAGATCCCTTTTGAGTCTAAACCTTATTTAGTCCGAAAATATAACCAAGTGGAATTGGTGAGGATAAATGATTACCAGAATTCCGATTTGAATGAGATTCTTCAATTATTCCTGGCTATAAACCAACGGATATTAAGAATAATTGAATTACAGGCGGTGGAGACTTTAGATTTTCCTGTTACCCTTCACAATAAGCAAGAGGTTAATTTAAGATTCCTCATTGAAGATTATGTAAATCATATGGAACACCATCTAAGACAAATAAAAGCTAGAAATGAAGGACAATATTGAAAGAAATCTTCTTGTGGTAATAAATTGAACTAATGTTTGCGAAGTTTTACAAATACCATTTAAAGAAACATAAAGTTAATTTTTACCCTGAAATTTTATCAAAATGATTTTAGCAGCAGCACAGGTGAATTCTATAGAAGGGAACATCTTCGATAATTTAAGTGAGCATATCCATTGGATAAAAAAAGCAGCAGAATCTAAAGTGGATTTAATCGTCTTTCCCGAGATGTCTCTTACGGGTTACACACGTGAAAAAGCAGAAAGTTTAGCTTTCTCAAGGGAGGATCCCAGATTAGATGAGTTAAGGGAACTTGCTGTTGTTTTTAAAATGATAATTGTGGTGGGGGCTCCTATCAAAATTCAAAGGGATTTATATATTGGGTCATTTATTTTAAAACCGGATGGTTCCCTTTCCATTTATACAAAACAATTCCTGCACCAGGGTGAAGAGCAATTTTTTGAATCCTCTTTTGATTATAACCCTATTCTTGAAATAGGTAGGGAAAGGGTTTCTTTTGCTATTTGTGCTGATATAGATAATCCTTTGCATCCTGAGAAAGCTCATCAGAATAGAAGTACAATTTACGTTTGCAGTATCTTTTTCTCTGGAAAAGGAATTTCAAAGGGACATGAAGTTTTAGGTAATTATGCCAAAAGTTTTTCCCTAAATGTTCTCATGTCAAACTATTCAGGAGATTGCTGGGGTCTAACAGCAGGAGGAAAAAGTGCTTTTTGGACTAATGATGGGGAGTTATGTACAGCTATGGAGGAAAATAGTAGGGGGCTGGTTGTGGTAGAAAGTCAAGAGGGTTCCTGGAAAAAGCAAAATGTTAGAATAGGTGAAAAGGATCGATTAAATACCCGGTAACATTCTTTTTAGTGAAAAGACATTAATGATTATGGAAGAAACGGTTGATTACATTGAAATTAATAAAGCCTCCTGGAATAACCGTACGGAGGTACACTTTGATTCGGAATTTTATGATAACGAAGGTTTTATAAAAGGAAAATCCTCTTTGAATGAAATTGAATTAAAATTATTGGGTGAAATTAAGGGAAAGTCTGTTCTTCACCTGCAATGCCATTTTGGACAAGATACGATTTCTCTTAGTCGACTTGGAGCAAAAGCTACCGGTGTAGATTTGTCAGACAAGGCGATTCAAAAAGCAAAAGAATTGAATTCTTTAACAAATTCAGATTGTAAATTTATCTGTTGTAATGTTTACGATATTCCTCATTTTTTGGAGGAAGAATTTGATATTGTATATACCAGTTATGGGGTGATTGGATGGTTGCCAGATCTGAATAAATGGGCTAGCCTAATTTCCCAATTTTTAAAACCTGGAGGAAAATTAGTCTTTGTAGAGTTTCATCCAGTAGTATGGATGTTTGATGATGACTTTCAAAAGGTGCATTATAATTACTTGAAGTCAGGTCCTATAAGAGAGAGTGAATCAGTTACTTATGCGGATAGGGAAGCAGCAATCAATCAAGAGTTCGTAACATGGAACCATGGAATAGGTGAAGTAGTAAATAATTTAATAGAGCAGGGGTTGGAAATTAAAGGTTTAGATGAGTTTGACTATTCTCCCTATAACTGCTTTAACCATACTACTGAATTTGAACCCAACAAATTTAGAATAAAACATATGGGAAATAAGATTCCAATGGTTTACGCTATTGTGGCTGAGAAGAAATAGATTTTGAGAGTAAAAGGGTTGTATGTTATTTAGAAAAAAGAAAGAGAAAAAATTAAAAAGAGCATTTGGAGACCTCAAGGAAGAACGTTTTAATTTTGAACTTATAAGTAAATACTTCTTAAATGGAGATCATTCGAATAGTTTTCATGTATTATCCGAAAAGACTTGTAATGATTTGGATTTCGAGGAATTGTATATGTTCCTTGACAGAACTTATTCGAAGCCGGGGCAACAATTGCTTTATGACAAGCTAAGAGCTTTTGCTACCAATGAAGAGGGGGTGAAAAACCAGGAAGAACTGATTAAGGAATTTTCAGAAAATGAAGCTCTCCGTTTAAAAATTCAGCAACAGTTATCCAAATTGAATGACTTTGAGACTTATTACCTTACTAATCTTTTTCATGATAAATATTTGAAGCCTCCAAA
>NZ_SMMB01000488.1 GCF_009711365.1 Xanthovirga aplysinae
TTTTTACGATGACTTTTGCTTTTGGCCAAAAGGTGTCAGTTGAAGACCTTAGTAATAGAAATGCTAATTCGCATTTGATATCCAATATAACAGGTACGGATGCCAAACAATATGATTTAATAGTTGGTCATTATAAAGCGAACCAAAATCAATATTATGTGAGTCTTTACAACAGTGAAGAGGAGAAAGAAATGGGGAACTTTATTGTTGTGGCTAAGGGTAACCGAATAGTTAATGGAGAGGAGTATTATGTATATAAGCACATATACAGGCCTATAGAAATTTTATCAAAGAATGATTTGGGTGTGGTTGCTGCTAATGGAAATTTTGAAGCACTAACAGTTAACTATCCTTCTTCAACGCGAAATATTAATTTATTTAATCCTGGTAATACTGCCCTTGCAGGAGCTGAATAAAAGGGTAATTTAAAATAGCATATTAATTTAAGGCAGTGTTGATAAATCCCAAAGGTTAGGGGTTACAACACTGCTTTTTTATGTTTGTATTTTAGAGTATAATTTTTTACGCTGAAGTGAAGGAATTTTTTATAAAGGGTTCTCCTTTTAAGGAAAGAAGTAGAGGTCTTTTGCAGGGTTTTCCCTTTAATAATAAAATGAATCATTGAGTCTATTTGAGAATTGTCTAAGTTTTCTTTTTAGATTGAAAGCAAGTTTATTGTGAAAGATGCAATTTTGGACACAAAGGGAGATTTTGCACCCACTATTATCCGTATAGTTTTGGGAGTTGTCCTTTTTCCCCATGGCGCCCAGAAGCTTCTAGGGTGGTTTGGAGGTGCAGGATTTGCAGACACAATGGATTTGTTTATTGGTCCTTTTGATCTTCCTTGGATAATAGGTCTGGCAGTTATTTTATTGGAGTTTTTTGGATCATTACTTTTAATCATTGGATTAGGAAGTCGCCTTGTGGCTCTGGCCTTTATCGTGCAGTTTACTTCCATTATTTTTTTGGTTCACCTAGATTACGGGTTCTTCATGAACTGGTCTGGTAGGCAATTGGGTGAAGGATTTGAGTATCATTTACTGGTTATTGGGATGTCCCTTTCCTTGCTTATTAGCGGTGCAGGTAAATTTTCAATTGATAGTTTGATAAAGAAATAGCCTAGACGAATTTATGAAATGGTGTAATTCTAGCTATTAAGAGTTTTGTAACTCAAGGAGTTGATGGAATACTAGAATGTATCGATAGGTAGGGGATGACATGTCCATTATAGATTCTTCGCTCACCATTAGTTTGTAGGGTTATTCTCTAAGGAGGGAAGTGAAGAGTTTTGTATTTCCACAATTAAAAAATCATTTACAATTAGTGGGTACATAACTTTTGGTATCATCATCCCCCAATCTTGCGGCAGACTTCCAATCCCTGCATGCTTTTTGAAATTAATCTTTTTGATTTAATAATAGACCTCGTTTAAAATAAACATCTCCAAAATCTAATTTCCTAATGATGACTTTATTACTGTCCTTTTGTCTGATTTTTCATTAACAGCCAGTTTTAGGCTCTTTCTTGAAAATAAGAAGCTTGGATAAAGTTTGGATCTTGTTTATTGATAGTATTACGGTTGTCAATAGCTCCGTTTATTTCATAATAATTTAACCTTGACCTGTTAAAAAATCCCTGGATATAATTGAGGTCTAAAAGAGTTGCTCTGTTAAAATCATTTGGAGCCAATTTAACCCTCTCCACCTTAAATAAGTTTTACCTCGATTGAAATAAGGATTGGCATAATCAGGTTTTACCATAATGGTTTTGTTATAGCCATCTAATGCTTCTTCAAAGCTCAACTTTTCAGTTTTTAGGGGACCTCTGATTTTATTGACTTAGGTACAATTGGCTTTATTTTCAATGGCT
>NZ_SMMB01000403.1 GCF_009711365.1 Xanthovirga aplysinae
TCGAAATGCAGTTTCATTGATACTGTTTAGGGAAAACTCTAGACCGAATAGTGTATCATAAAAAGTAACAATGTCCAAACCAAGGCCGGTACCCCAATGATATCGATTAGATAAAGGGCTTGAAACTGCTTCTAGATTGTCCTGAAAACTTGCATAGCCAGAATCAAAAAAGGTCTTTAGATAAATGTCTAATGGTATCGTTCGAAATTGTTTAACGGGGATAAATTTGAAATCTTTTTTTACAGAGAGCAGCCGTTTTTTAAAGGTTGTTTTTTGTAAAATATAATGTTGGCCGGGAATAACATATAATTCAAACCCTCTTACCAGGTCATTCCCAAAACCAAGTGCCGGCAATTGATTATAAGGGACTTTCTTTGCCAGACTACTCTTACCCTCCAATCGGCCCGAAAGGAAGAAGCCATTCCCTAAATCTAGATATTTTGCAATGGCGGCTGAAACATTCAGTTGGTTAATGTCATTGAATACTCCCAGACCTAATTTTTGTAAATATAACTCGAAGAAGTACCCTCTAAGTGGGTAAGAAACATAATCTCTTTTTTCAATTCTGTAAGTATAAGTTAGTGCCAGAAATTTTTGGGAGTTATTCCCATTCAAAAAATAATCGGGATTTAAATGTTCGGCTATGGTGTCACTTATCTCAGCATTATAGTATTGAATTGAAAAATTATGATAATTATATAAATCAGGTCTGTAGAAAAAGGCCATACCTCCACTTCTTCTTCTTCTGGATACCCCTAAATCGCCTTCCTCAGGACTTTTTTCAAGAAAGATCAGTTGGTTTTCACTGCTGTCTTCCTTGTTAACTTTCTTGTTAATAGTGTATTGAAAGCTTCTATTTTCCCGATAGCCTGCAAAAAAACTCACCCCCAAAGTTTGGGCTTTATTGATATAGGGAATTTTATAGTCTATGTCGAAACTTTTTATAAAACCAAATTGAGCTTTAAATAAAAGACGGTCATTTAGACCTCGAACATTTTCCCACATCACTCTACCTCCATAGTAAGCTTTAGAGAAATCCCATCGGGAGTTTTTCCACCAGTCATTAAAATTTCGTTCGCCTGTTTCCAGGATTGGGGATGGGAAAATGTACCAACGTTCGTCCACCTCGATAATAATGTTGGCCTGGGAGGGGCTTTCGTAAACTAAATCTATTTGAGCGGAGTTAAACAATCTCGTATTCATGAGGTTGTTTTCACCTTGGGCCAGAATGTCTGGAATTTGCTCAGATGAAATTTGGTCACCTTCCTGTACCGCAAGCTCCCTTGTAATAATCTTAGCTTTGGTTATTTTGTTACCTATGATAATGATTTGATTTACAATCACTTTTTCATCGGGGATGATTTTTGTAGAATCCTGCTCAATTGAAAGACTATCGGAAGAAAATGCGGTACTTATAGTATTGCCCATAACG
>NZ_SMMB01000517.1 GCF_009711365.1 Xanthovirga aplysinae
ACACAAAAGTAATTTCGAAAGACAATTAAAACTCTATACATATGAAAAAGAGAATATACATCATAGCGCTTTTAGGCTTTTTCAGTTTTATGACAATGAAAGCCCAAGCCCAATATAAAGTCTTTAGGCTTGTTCAAAAGTCAACCGGGAAGTGCCTAACTAGAGAATGGAGTACACACCCAACTATAGATCTCTTATACATGAGAGACAAAAATACAGGAGAAAATGAAGTTTCTCAACTGTTTATCATCAAGCGGATTTCTGGTTCTAATGAAGTTTACATCATATCAGCAAGTGATCACAACATGTATCTAAGACCAGTTATTCCGACAGCGAGTTCTAGTTCTATAAGACTTGACCGCGACCTAGCATACCCTTGGCAATTGCAATTTGCAGGTGGATCTGTATATATCACCAAAGCAAGTAAATCAGGTGTCTTAAAAGTGATGCCAGATGACAAGTTTGGCTGGGTGGAAGAACTTCCAAAATTATCAAATCTAAATGACCCTTTAGGTGATAGTTTCAGATTTCTGTTAGAAGAAGTAACAAATACTTTTTAAGGAATTTCGATAGTATGAATTTCAAGCCTTTATGCTATTAATGAGGGAGTGTTGTGTCAAGGCACTACTATTAAAAAAATGAGATACTGTTTCTAATTAAAAAAACAAAAAATATGAAATCAATAATTCTAAAACATAGTAAGAAGTGGAGAGCCATTTTGGTTTTGCTGCTGGGCTTTCAGAGTTTATGGGCAGCAGACCCAGCTGTGCTTCATTTAAAAAAGAACGCTTATGCCTCCTACGTCAACCTAGACGTGGGTTTAAAAACCGATTTACTGGATAACCCGGAAATAGGGACTATCGGGGAGGCCTCCTTGGAGTTTTGGGTGAAATCTACTCAAAGCGGGAACGAATGGGTGCTAACAGATACCAAAGTTGACGCCTCTTCTTTCAAAATGGCCATGCATAACAACAATACTCTTGAACTTAAAGTGGGAGAGCAAACATTTTCAGTAGATCTGGGAAATGCCGTTAGCGTCAATACGTGGCATCATGTGGCTTTGGTAATTTCTGATCTTGGCAGACAAGCCCAGATTTTGGTAAATGGACAGAGTTATGGCAACTTTTCAGTAAATTTTGCTTCTCCTATGCCATACGAATACAGAAGACTACACTTCTATAAAAAAAAGAATGCAGAGATCTATTTGACAGAGGTGAGGTTTTGGGCATCCAGGCGTACTACTTTGCAGATTAATCAAGAAAGATGGATACCATTTTCAAAAAAGAACAACCTGGTTTTGGAACGACAAGCCGGCTTGGTGGCTTTATTTGCTGACGATGTCAAAAGTACATCCCGTCACGAAAAGATGGACGACATAACGAGTCTAAGCTGGGTAGAATTTCTGGATAAAGAACTTGCAGCAAAATGTGTAGGAGAGTATGATGCACCCAGTGGTAATGTGAGCTTGGCCACCTTATTTAGAGATCCCACTCATCCTATATTAAGCAATAAACAAATATTCCTTACCGCTTCTAAGGGAAATGAAAAGGAAACCAATCAAGGGCAAATAGAACTTAATTGGAATCACTTACAAGAGGCCACAAAATATGAAGTTTATCAAACCGACGTGATCACTAAGCAAAAGACCCAAAAAACGGTTAATTATGAAGGCAATCCGTATATGTCATATGAAATGGAAGGTGTATTGCCTGGAAGGTTATACGATTATGAGGTGGTAGCAGTAGGCGTAAACGGCGCTATACCGGGAAGTGACAAGGGATTTGTTTATTACAATGGCTCCATAACTGGAAAAATCACCTCACAGATTGGTAACAAAGAGATAGAGGGAGTAACAGTAACCGCTACTCCAAAGGAGAAGGTTGGTAGTGCCCTAAAGTTTACCAGTCCCAGCCAGAAGCTTACCTTTTACAGTGTGGATGCATTAAGAAATAATAATGATTTCACCCTGACCTATTGGTATAAATCTCTATCCCATTCAGGAACCAATGGGATATTCAAATTAGGTGATACAGAGATTAAAACGGTAGGCAACAAAATGCAAGTG
>NZ_SMMB01000798.1 GCF_009711365.1 Xanthovirga aplysinae
GAAAGTTATCCATAAATCAACATCAAATACGGCACTGTAAGAGAAACTGTGTAAGTGCCTTTATAAATAATTCTATTTCTTTATTATCAGTTCTAGAACTTCTTCAACAGTATTTGATTTTGAGATATAAGATAGGAGTTCATCCTCATATCTTTCTACAACCTCGGACAGTGAATTGCTACCAAATTCTTTAAACATCCTTGCCATTTTTGAGATCATATCTTCTATTAAGATTCCGTCAATTGAACGTTCAAATTTATAAGGCTCATCCTTGTCTAAATTTCTTGTTAATGAAATGAAAGCAGGACCCTTGTAACGTTGCCATGCAACCATGCATTTTCGATGCTCATTTACAAGATTAATACCCTCTTGAACATTGTTTATCAATGCTAAAAGTGCTGCTTGACCATGTTTTGTTTGTTGCAATAATTCCTTGTATTTATTAAGTCTGTTTGAATCTGAAAAAATCTGTTGTTTTAGAGAAGTTGGCGCAGGAATAGAAAAGGGTAGCTCTCTAAGCATTTCTCTTATATCGTCAGCAAAAGAATAATAGGGTGGGGTATCGTGTCCTCCATTAAGTAACCCAATTACTTCCTTATCCATATTTACAAGAACAGCCCCTGAATCTCCATGATCACAGAACTTTTTATTTGGGTCTTTCGCAGGATAGCCCTGTACTATTTCTAAACCTGTGTATAAATATTTAAATGGAGAATTAGGATCAGGTTTGACTCCTATTTTTGTAATTTGACCTTTTGTCTTATGTGTCGTTATACCATATTTTTGTACTTCTTGCCCCACTGCCTTAGGTGGATTAGTCCCTTTTAAAGTTCCAATTTCAATAACTTCATTTGAACCTTTCACAGTTACTACAGCTAATGCCATATCAAGATAATCTCCTTTAACACCAGACTCCACTAGGGCAACAGTACCATCCTCTTTATCTGGTTGATAAATAGACTGACCAAACTTCGCATTTTCAGCGTATATTACATGGTAGTTACTCATCAGCGAATTGTTATTATCTTTTTTTGTTTTAACATGAACAATGCATCCCAATGTCCCAATACTTACAGATCCATTGTTTTCAATTCCATTTGTGATCGCAGACCCGCCAACAAGCGGTCGGAATTTTTGGTATTGATTTAGTTCTTCAATTGGAATGATAAGGTCATGCCGAACATAAGGGCGCCTTTCCACCAAATCAATAGAAATATTTTCAATATTTGAGGGGATAATTTCACTATCTTTTAATTCATCAAGAGATCTTTTTTTCTCAACCTCAATAAATATACAGATCTCATCAGTCATCTTATCATTCTTTATTTTGAATCCAGCACCTGTATTTGTAATTCCCTTAAAGCGGGTAAGAGTTTTATAGTTTTTAAGCAAAACATCAATCACTAATTCAGTACGTTGTTGTTTTTGTTCTTCATTCATAGGTTTGGATATTAATTCAGGATATATTTAAAATATATATTCCTTTGGTGGCTGGTAATGAGGCTGGGAGCTATATTTATTTAATAAAATATAATGCTTTTTTAATATATTTACTCTTAAAAACATTGTGTTTTATTAAATTTTAATCATAATTGAATCTATTCCATGGAAGAGGTTAAAAGGGGCATATGGGGTCAAACAAGATGATACTGAACAGAATGCCCAGGGTAAATAGTGTTTGTCTTGTGTGAAGGTAAATTGAAACGCAGTACTTACTTTATTTCCACTTTTTAGATAGATGAAGGTAATGGATATAATGTGGATATACCACATATGTGGTATACACGGATGCTAGCAATTATTAAATCAGACAATATGAATAGAAAATATTATTTCTTATCAATCGCTGGATTAGCTTTTATTTTGCAAAGCTGTAAAACAACTAACTCATATAATTTCTATTTAGATCAAAAACTACCGGAAACCATACCTGAATTATTTGCCCCGTCAATAGTTAATACAGATAGTATAGAAATTAATTCGGTGTTTAACTCTTCTTTTACTGAATTGTTCTTTACCAGAATTATTGATGGAAGCTTTATTATTCATCATTCTGAATTAATTGATGGTAATTGGACAGTTCCACAACCCATTCAAATGTATTCTGACCAAGATGCTAATTCTGTAGCTATTGACCCATCAATTACTCAAGATGGGAATACCATGTATTTTCTTGGTATTAGCCCTGAAGAACGTTTAAAAAACTCCAAACCAAACATCTACAAAAGTCAAAAAATAGGAGGTAAATGGCAACTAGCTTCAAAGGTTGAATACCCCATATCAACTGAAGAATACGCAGAGTCATACCCGGTAGTAGTTGCTGACGGAAGTCTATATTTTACATCCGACCGCCCAGATAGTTTTGGTAAACGTGATATTTATCGGGCTCAATATTTAGGGGATGGAAAATTTGACACACCCATAAATATTGGTTCAGAAGTTAATTCAGAAAAAAGTGAACGAAGCACCTATGTTTCACCGGATGAAAGCTTTTTGATTACTGCAAACACTTATACAGATGAAAAGGGATTTGCTGTATCATTTAAGGAAAATAACAAATGGCAAACACCAATTTACTTTGATCTTGGCGAACCCTTAGTCAAAGATTGGATTTATTTCTGTCCTTATATGTCACCAGATGGCAAGTATTTTTTCTTTTCAAAAAGGCACAGTAATCCTCCTGATAGTGGGTGGAAAGGAGTAACCAAAGGAGAAGTGTATTGGGTAAATGCTGATGTGATTTTTAATCTTAAAAGAAAATAAACAATTGCTAACATTGTATATAAAAAATAGGCGCGATAGTAAAAAATTCAAGAGCTTTAACTCGGTCCAAAATCGGACTGGTTAGATAAGTTTGAAACCCGTAATCACCTATTTTGCATATACATGGCCGTTATGATCAATGTTTACATCCAACATGCAGGTGCAAGGCTTGCAATTGATAATCAAAATTTTACTTTCTACATTTAGCAAAACTTATTTCAACGTGGCAAATATTAATGCATTAGACTTTACAGTGAAAATTGATAACCTCCAACGGGCCAAGTTTGTAGAAAAAACTTATTCTGACAAACTATTATCAAGTCAGGTACTTTTAGAAATTGATCAATTTTCATTTACCTCTAATAACATCACCTATGGTGTGGTAGGAGAACAAATGAACTATTGGAAATTTTTCCCAACTCAATCTGGTTACGGAATTATTCCAGCTTGGGGGTTAGCTAATGTTGTTATTTCTAACCATCCGGATGTACAAGTAGGTCAGCGATTTTATGGATACTACCCCATGAGTTCTCACTTATTGGTCACCATTAACAATGTTAGTAGTAAAGGTTTTGTGGATAATACTGAACACAGACAAGCTCTCCCACCAATCTATAATTTTTATACGAATACAGAACAAGACCCTACATTCACTCCGGAAACTGAAAAATTAATTTCCATATTTCGCCCATTGTTTGTTACATCCTTTTTGATTGATGATCATTTAGAAGAACAGAATTTCTATAAAGCCTCTCAAATACTAATTACAAGCGCATCCAGTAAAACGGCACAGGCATTAGCCTTTCTATTGGCACATCGAAAAAAAGAAAATGCTTTGAATTTGAATCTTGTAGGACTCACGTCAAAAAAGAATATGGAATTTGTGAGACAGTTAGGCTGGTATGATCAAACCATAAGCTATGATTCGATTGCTCAATTGAATTCTAATGAAAAATTCGTTGTGATAGACTTTGCCGGCAACCATAACACCCAATTCCAGTTGCAAACGTTGTTGAACAAAAATCTGGTATATAATTGTCTGGTGGGGCTTGTTGATTGGCAAAATCTAGAAGGTGAAAACTCACTTCCCAAAAAGGGAGAATTTTTCTTCGCTCCTGCACATGCTGAAAAACGTCAGAAAGAATGGGGGGTATCAGGGTTTCAACAAAAGATTGGGATAGCTTGGCAAGAATTTATGGACGCTATTCAATCAACGATTTCGATTAAAGAACACATTGGAGTTCAGGAATTAGAAAAATTGTATTCGGACATGTTGAATGGGAAAGTTGACCCCAAGAATGGCAACATCGTGAGTTTAAACAAGATGAATAAAAGATCATAACAATGTGTCCTATGTAAAGCCTTTTCGTCGCTAAGAG
>NZ_SMMB01000544.1 GCF_009711365.1 Xanthovirga aplysinae
TGTCTTCCGTAACTGTTAAGAGTGTTTTTTTGCCTCTTCTCCGTAATCATATTCAATGTCATACCGATTTTCCTAACCCTATGAAAGTTCTCAGAGTGAATATAAGCATGGAAATTCAGTAAGTTTTCAATGAAAAGAAAATAGGGACAGTAAATTTCTAGGAGAAATTCTTAAGTGAGAAAAGGTTTATTCTAAACCTCGATTTCATTTCTGAGGTTTTTACAAAAAAAGAAAATCTTCTTCATGAATAAGTAGGCCAATAAATAGCCTCAGTGAAAAGACTAAAGGTATTTATTAACTTACTTCCTAGCCGAAATATTAACAACCCTGTTATCGGTAAAGGATTCTTCCACTTATTAAAGATAATCAAAGGCTGTTTTATCGGAGTTCTGAACTCTGCTAAAATCAATCTTTTTCTGAAATAATATTTGAAGGCAATAAACCCTGGTGTTTTTTAAGAAGAGCTCTTAATTGGTTGGAACTTTTTAACCCACATTGGTGGGTAACAAATTCCACTTTGTGTCCTTCGGAAAACAGGTGCAATGCTTTGTCAATCCTCAGCTTTTCATGGTAGGTGCCTATGGTAATACCAGTAGTCTTTTTAAAGAGTCTGCTCAAGTTTCGTTCACTCATATTGACTTGTTCTGCCAATTGATTGATGTTAATAGGGTTGGAGAGGTGCTTAGTGAGGTAATCTTGAGCTTGGTGAATGCGGGAATTCAGATGGTTTCTATATTGAAGGAAAATGCTTAACTGAGGATCAGATTCCGTCCTTCTTAGATAAATGACTACTTCACGCGCTACCTCAGTAGACATTTTTGTTCCAAACTGTTCCTCTATAATATAAAGCGCAAGATCAATTCCGGAAGAGACTCCTGCACTGCTGTATAAATTGTCCTGGACCACAAACAAACGGTTTTTTTTGATGACCACCTCTGGGTATTTTTGACTAAGTTTAGAAAGGTATTTCCAGTGGGTAGTACAATTTTTGCCATTGAGAATTTCTGCTTCTGCCAATAAAAATGCCCCTGTACAAACCGAACAAATGTTGGCTCCATTAGCATATTGCTTTTTTAACCATTTAGAAAAGCCCTGTTGCTCTTCAATGAATTTTTCATCAGAAATGAGCCGGTAATCCAAACCAGGAACAAAAACAAAATCATTTTTGTCTAATTCAAACTGATGAAATGGAATTAGTTTAGAAAATATTAGACCTGCACTGCTGTGCACCTCTTTATTTTCATCCATACTAACAAAGTGTAAATTAATGGCTGCTCCAAATTCTTTGGCTTCATAAAAAATATGGGCCGGCCCATTTACATCCAGAAGATGTACCTGACTTGGTATAATGAAAAGAATGTTTTTGAGAGCCTTGTTCATGATAGATTTTGATTAAATATGGAGGGGATCATTAAAAACTATCCTCCATAATACTATTCGCAATTAGGAACCAGCAGTAAAAATTTGGTGAATATCTTCTGCCAAAAGTTTAAAAATAGCATTTTTTTTCCTGGAGTTACAGAGCATAAAAAGAATAACAACTATAATAGCTCCCTATGTCATGGAATTGGAAGCACTGAAAGTTTTGGTTTTAGAAACTATTATAAAATTTTCAAATTTTTGCATAGGCTCTTACTGGAAATGTTCCCATTCCTTTTATTTTGGGTGGAACAGCAAAAAAATGAAACCCATTGTTGGGTAATTTGTCAAGGGTGGTAAGATGCTCAACAATAAAGATGTCGTTTTTTAAAAGGACAGAATGAACAGGCCTTCTTTTGCTTTTTGTGTTATCAATGTTGTAAGAATCTATTCCCACTAATTTTACCTTTTGTTCCACCAGGAATTTAGCAGCCTCTTCTGTTAAATAGGGATGATTTTCAAAATAGGAATCAGTTCTCCACTTTTTATCCCAGCTCGTGTTCACTAAAACTGCCTTTCCCTCTAAATTCCTGTTTGAAAAACATTCTGGTCCAATTTCAAGTCCATTTTCTCTGTGGTCATTTTTTATGAGTACCCCATCTAATTCGGCAAATTTATCTAGCTCAGAGTCGCTTAGGTCTTTACCTTCAGGGTAACGGTGAAATGGGCAATCTATGTAAGTTCCGGTATTGGCTATCATTTCTAATTTTCCAATATGAAATTCTGTGCCATCCTCATAAAATTCCCGGGACTTTTCTCTGGAGAGATAATCACAAATTATAGGAGCCGGAAGTCCTTTGTAGGTTATCATGCCATCCTCAATTGTATGGCTAAGATCAATAAATTTCATTC
>NZ_SMMB01000224.1 GCF_009711365.1 Xanthovirga aplysinae
TACTCAAAAAGTGTAAACTATGTCCCTTTATCATGCTTTGTGAGAGCTAAGGGTCCCTTATAAAAGAAGTAGCGGTTTTTATGTACTTACTTTCGTGTTATAACTGGCCTTTGTTTTATTTATTTATTAATGTTCATTTTTAACTTTGTCATCTATTGAGTTTTTTCATTGTTAATTGCAGTTTTTAAGTGTTAATCTAAATGTTGGTCCAATAGCTTAAAAGCATATCGATTTAGTGTACCATTGTCCTGGTTATTGGAAACAATGGCCAAGCCAATGTTATTTTCAGGAGCCACAATCACGATACTGGAACTTCCATAGGTGCCTCCTGTATGAACTCTAAGGGATATACCATTTCGCTCAAAAATACCCCATCCTATGCCTACCTGATTCCCTTGATCACTTAGTTGACTTTCAAAAACATTATTTACAATGGTTTTATATTTTTGAGAAGGTTGTAAGTGTATTTGTAGGAAAGAAAGTATATCCGGAATGGATGTTTTTATTGAACCTGCTGATTTGAGATGCGCAAGTTGAATAAGAGGCATAACTTCAGAACCTCGATGTGGAATTGCCATATTGGTAAAATGAACCTCTTTTAATTGAAGGAATGTGTTTTCAAGCCCTAAATTGTTGACTATATATTGTTGAAACAACTCATCAAAAGAAAGTCGGGTAGCATTTTGCATTGCAATGGCTAATACACCAACCCCAAAGTTCGAATATTTTATGCTTCCATAATCTGGT
>NZ_SMMB01000614.1 GCF_009711365.1 Xanthovirga aplysinae
TATAAGGTCCTTGAATTAAGTGGATTAGAAACTCACCTCATCCCCTAATTTAATGTTGGTTAAATGAACCATACAGAGGGTCCCCATTTTGAAATATCAGTGAAGAAACTCATGAAGGCGGTTAATTAAGAATTGGGTGATTTCAAGCCATACCAATTAAAGTTTGAATCTGGTCAATTATGGTTTGTATGCTTAGAAAATTAAAACAGAAATTTAGGTTCTATAAAGCTCTTCACACAAATATTCCTTTAAGAAAATTATAACTGCTTTTTTAGAACTTAAATTTCAAGAAGAATTAAAAAAAGGACTGCCAAACGACAGTCCTTCTTATTTGTATTTTAATCAATAGTTTATTCCTCACTTAAGAAAGGATAACGATAATCTGTTGGTGGAACCAAGGTTTCCTTGATGGTTCTTGGCGAAACCCAACGCAACAAATTAATCATAGAACCTGCTTTATCGTTTGTTCCGGAAGCTCTGGAACCTCCAAAAGGTTGTTGGCCCACTACAGCACCGGTTGGTTTGTCATTGATATAAAAATTACCAGCAGCATTAACTAGTCTTTTTGTAGCTAACTCGATCGCATATCGATCTTGAGAGAAAATAGCCCCAGTTAAAGCATAAGGAGATGTTTGGTCTACCAAATCAAGGGTTTCCTCAAATCGCTCCGGCTGATAAACATAAACTGTCAACACAGGTCCAAATATTTCTTCACACATGGTAGTAAACATTGGATCTTTTGCCTCAAGAATAGTTGGTTGAATAAAATACCCAACAGATTTATCATAATCTCCTCCAGCAATTACCTCCACATTTTCACTTTTCTTGGCCTCATCAATGTAAGAAGTGATTTTATTAAAGGCTTTTTCGTCAATCACTGCATTGACAAAGTTGGAGAAGTCTTCTACACCACCCATTCGAATATTTTTCAAATCATTCAGCATATGCTCTTTTACCTCTGGCCAAAGGTTTGCTGGGATATAAGCACGAGAAGCTGCAGAACATTTCTGTCCTTGGTATTCAAAAGCACCACGAACCAAACCTGTAGCCACTGCTTTTGCATTTGAAGAAGGGTGAGCAAGAACGAAGTCTTTTCCACCAGTTTCACCTACAATTCGTGGATAAGATTTGTATTTGTGAATATTCTCCCCAATTGTCTTCCAAATTGATTGGAAAACTGCTGTACTTCCTGTAAAGTGTAGTCCAGCAAAATCGGGATGATTAAAAATCACATCACCTACAGTTGGTCCATCTACATAAATCAGATTAATTACTCCATCAGGAACACCTGCCTCTTTAAAAACCTCCATCAACACATTCGCAGAGTAAATTTGCGTATATGCTGGTTTCCATACCACGGTGTTACCCATCAGGGCAGCAGAAGCCGGTAGATTTCCTGCGATAGCAGTGAAATTAAAAGGGGTTAAAGCAAAAACAAAACCCTCCAAAGGGCGCTGTTCCACTCTGTTCCAAATTCCAGGAGCAGAGTTAGGTTGCTGTCCATAAATTTCCTTCATATAGGAAACATTGAAACGCAGGAAGTCAATGATTTCACAAGCAGCATCAATTTCCGCCTGAAAAGCATTTTTTGACTGCCCCAACATAGTAGCAGCATTTAGCTTTGCACGGTAAGGACCTGCAATTAAATCTGCGGCTTTTAAGAAAATACTTGCCCGGTGTTCCCAAGCCATATTGGCCCATTCCTCTTTCGCACCCAAGGCAGATTTAATAGCTTGTTCAACATGAGAGCGGTCCCCTTCATGAAAATGTCCCAATATATGCTGATGATCATGTGGTGGAGTGAGGGGCTTTAAATCTCCTGTTTTAACTTCTTCACCACCAATGTACATGGGAACATCCACTTTTTTACCTCTGGCTTCTTCAATAGCAGCTTTTAAAGTGGCTCTTTCGGCTGAGCCAGGAGCATAATTCAGCACAGGTTCATTCACTGGTGCCGGGATGTTATATATTCCTTTTGGCATGGTATTAATGGTTTAATAATTCTTTTTTTAATTATTGGGCAAAACTAACATTTTTTTAGTTGTCTACTAAAAATCAGGGAATTGTTTCTGAAAAGAAAAAAGCACAAAACAATGCTTCTAATTTGGCCTACATTATTTATCATAGGTGCCACTAATTGACCAGAATTCTACTCCTAAAAACAACCTAACCCTAATGAAAAAATGGCTATCCCTCTCAAATTTCAATCACAGGTCCAAATGATCTTCCAATTTAAGCTCTCATCAATTTACGCTCTCCATTTCCGACTTTCAATTTTATTAATAGCAAGTTCACGATTGGAATATAAGACCTGATACATTTCTAGATCCTTTTGTAAAGTAATGTCTTTGCTGATAAACTTTAATAAGCGGCTAACAATATCATAGACCTCATCCTTAATATAATAGAAAATCCACCGATCGGCCTTTCTAAAACTTACAATACCTGCATTTTTCAAATAGGTAAGATGCCTTGATGTTTTAGTTTGGGTAAAATCCAAAACTTGCTCCAAATCTGAAATGCACATTTCTTTATTTTGTAAAAGCAAAAATAATATTCTCACACGGGCCTCATCTGAAAAGGCCTTAAAAATCTGGCTTCCAATTCCTAAGCTGAAATGTTTTAAACGCATAGTAAAAATGATTTACCAACAAATATAGGCAATAATGATAGAATTATAGAGAGGTAAGATTTAGCTTATCAAACAATAATGTTATCAAAAGGATAATTTTT
>NZ_SMMB01000254.1 GCF_009711365.1 Xanthovirga aplysinae
CTTAAGAACTTTACCAATATTAATAGATGCCAGGGTGATAGGGAGGCTAAACTATATAGCAAACGTTAAAAGCATAGTCGGACTTGCCGAAACGGCGACTTTAAATACTGAAAGTACCACAATTAAAGGTGGTCAAGTTCAAAGTCTTTGTTAATCTATCTGCTGATACTATAATAAAGCAAATTACCATCAAGTATGACTATGAACAGAATAGATATTATGCTTGTATTTGTTGTGAACGTTAGTTTGAGCAACTTCTTAAAAACAGTAATCAGATTGGAATTGATACAAGGGGTGCTTGTTTTTAACGACTTTAGAAGGAGAAATAGTGGAAAACTCAAGGTTTTATACCAATGCTATGGGGAAACTAAAGTGATTTTAGCAATCTTTTGTAAGACAGGTAAAAGGAGGAAACTTGAAAAAGACAAAAAAGAAAATTTAAAATCTTCACCGAATACCGCTAAAATGCGAAAAGATTTTCTTCATAAGAGGTCAACAGAAATAATTAACGAAAACCAAGTAATTGTTCATGAGGACCTGAGATTGAAGAATATGACAAAAAGTGCAAAAGGAAGATTTAAAGAAACTGGAAGAAATATAGTTCAAAAAAGTAGTCTGAATCGCTCTAGACTTGACCTTGGGGCTTTTTCCTTCTTCTAAATGTTAAATTATAAAGCTGATCGCTATGGACGAGAAGTGATAAAAATAAACTCTGCATATACATCTCAAATTTGTTCCATGTGTGGCAATATATTAATGACTAAAAAGAACAGCCGTGAATCTCGAGATCTATTTATTGGTGAATAATGTAATCATCAGATAAATTCAGGTATCAATGCTGCTATGAATATTTTGGAGATAGGAATCTCTCAGGGT
>NZ_SMMB01000914.1 GCF_009711365.1 Xanthovirga aplysinae
TTTCTCAGGGGGCAAAACCGTCCAGGAATTTTTATTGATGGCATTCCATTGGAGTATGCAGTTTTTTCGGATTCCTAGCAGCCAGAAAGACTTTCTTCAAACTCCTTTCTGGCCTTTGATCTGAAGAGTATTTAGCTCATCGGAAGAAGTTATCAGGACGGGGGTATGATTTCTGGCCGTTACTCCAATGCGATAAGTTTGAAGACGGAGTCCTTGCCTTTAAAGCAGGGCAAAAAATGGATAACCTACCAAAATTTTTTGTCCATGGAGCGGCCCATGGGTGATTTCAATGATTGGGGAAGCACAATATTAAATCATATCACTCTAAAGCAATCATTTCAGAAAGTAGTCTATCTCTTATCCTATATACACGGGTCGGCATCTTCTTTTTTCCTGAAAATTGGTTGAGTCGAAACAACCTTAATCTTAAACTACCAACAAATCCTTTCCAGGGGTTAAATACCACTTTCTTTATTAATTATAGCCGTTTAAATGATTACCAAAGAACAGAAGAAAACGATCGGAAAACAAACTGTTTTTTTAATTATTTAGCCGAAGATTATCACCTAAACTCCTAGTAAAAATTTTCAGAAAAATTAGCCAGACAAAAATTCAAAGACGACTACAGTAGAAGATTTCATTTGGAGGATAAATATAGTTTCCATGAATTTAACCAGAAAAATATAGTGGGTTTTAGTAATACCCATGTTATACTTTCAACTTCAATACAGAAGTCATTAGGCCAGGAAATAACAATTTCCATTAACTTAGGTTACAAACAATCCTCCATTAGGGATGAGAAAACTATTAAAGAAGAATGTTGGGCCAGGTAGAAAATGAACCTTACAACAATAGCTTTTTAAATTTTTACTCTCAGCCTAAACCCAGAGAAAAACCAATGTTTTTTCAAACAGACCTAACGATAGGATCATTCGAAACGGTTTCAGCCTTAAATCAGACCACCTATAAGGGAACAAATCTTATTTGGAGGCCTGATGAAGTGGTTAAGACCAATAACTTTACACTGCGAACGGCGTATCATTTGATTAAGGGAAAGTCATTTTTAGGGATAAACAAAGCTTCCCTGAAGGCTTCTTATAGTCGCTTAAATAAGATAGAGCTTTATCCCTCTAATATTGTTCTAAATTTGGAGGTTAACAACCCTATAATCTATAAAATACCACAAAATCAGTTAGAAGGAGGAATTACATTAGGTTTGCTTTAAAATCGTCTACAGCTAAATGTGGATTATTATCATTTAAGGATGAAAAATTATCAAGCTCTTCTGATTGTGGTTCTTTCGACTCCTTCTGGCTTTAATAACAGAAGGTTTGTAGAAAAAATCGGGGATTTTCGGCAAAGTGGCTGGGATTTGCAAATGAAAGCTTTGCTTTTGAACTCAAGTGACATTAAATGGGAAATGATCGGTGACCTATATTCCAATAAAAGAAAACTAATGGTAAAAAAATATACAAATAATCCTTTTTGAAAATGATGTGAAAGTCACCTCTTTTCAATCCCTTCTGTTGAGGCAGAGTTTTCAATATAAAAACTGGGCTTGTTTTTAACCTTTGAGCAGATGCAGGGAGGTGATTTGTAATACAAAACAGGAACAAAGCCAGAATAAATTCCGGCCAAAAATACTCCTCAATATAATTTAATTCTTCTCGAATACCCTAGTATTCTTGTAAAAGGTCGAGGACCTAATGGCGAACCTATGGGAAACAAAGATCTTATAACTTCCTACTCCTCAACTCTTTATCATCCCGAGACCGATTATTTTAATTTATCTAAAATAGGGCTAAGCTATGCTTTCTCTATTCGTTCCCAATGGATCCGCTAGGGCTCTCTTAATTTGTACTATAAGAAATTTAGGAATATTTACACCTATCTTCCGGACATGGACTATTACCGCAGTCAATACCAATTACCCTCTTTTGTTAATAATTTCAATTTTCACTTAGTGCTAATTTTTAGGGCAGTTTTTTTCCTGGTAACCAAATTCAAAGATGTTGTTAACGGGAAAAGAAAAAATAACTGGCCCTTTTTTCTTAATTTCCTACAATGATGAATGTAAATCTTTATAGCTATTTATAATGAGGGGATAAAGATCAACCACTTTCAAATCAGATTTAGATTCTCTCAGGTGTATAAGTTGTTCGTTAAAGCTTCGAAATTTATCACTTCCCATCATCTTTCTAGCCATTTTTTATCTCCCTTCACTTACTTTCTAAAATGATTCTATTCCCAATCTCATATGGATGACCCTTAGTATGGGATACCTGCACACGGTGGGTTCTACTAATCAAAAGGTGGGAACCCAATTTGATAAGTATCCTAGGATAATTCAAAAAACTCCCATTCCAGCATCTGCCCGATATTTTTTTGCAACAATTAATTTACTTATCCTTTAATTTTGTGCCTGGAAATAACCTTAATGAATTTGGAAATCCATGTCCACAACTTTTTCTCACAGGAGTTATAGCTCCCCTATTTCTTCAATTTTAAAAAATCCTAATCAGTTTAATTATAACTGCCTGATTTATAATAATTTATAAAACCCTTTGCCAGATTTTATATTTATTTTAAATTCATTAATATAATTGATTATTCCCACCCAACTAAAACCTTACTCTATCATGAAAACCAAAAAACTACTCCTCTCCGCCTTTTTGTGCCTTTTCATTTTCAGTCAAATTCAACCTATTTGGGCTCAAAACCGGCATCAACGAAGTCCTAAAACAGTGAAAAATGATACTGATGCAAAATCATTCAATCAATCTCGAACAATCCAAAAATCTGAGGAATCATTCTTTGCCACCATGGATTCCAAAGATGCCCAGGCCTTAAAATCAAAATGGCCTAATGAGATCCTAATCCTTTCTTCTAATGAGGATGGAATAAGTGCAGTACACCTTACCGAAAAAGGGGCTCATGAATTGCATCGCAAGATATTGGTGCATGGCCCAGGTTATGTTTATCACTCCTCTCAAGAAAGTGCTCTTCAAGCCCTACAACGAAAAATCCCTTCTCAAAACAAATCAGTGACTTCTAAAGAAGTGGCAACCTTTAGTATTGATCAGGATGCTGTGGTTCAGCAGGCTCTGGACCTGGTCGATAATACTAACATTGCCACTACTATTCAAAACCTTGAAGACTATGGCACCCGCTACCATACCTACAGTTCAGCTACAGATGCAGTAACGGATATGAAAGCTCATTGGGAATCTCTTGCAGCAAGTAGAAGTGATGTTTCAGTGCAATTGGTTAATCATAATTCGACAAATATGCCCTCTTTAGTGATGACCATTACGGGTAGTGCTTTCCCTGAGGAGTATGTCATTATTGGAGGACATATTGATTCCACGTCTGGTTCCGGTAATTCAAATTCACCTGGTGCGGACGATAATGCCTCTGGTATTGCCAGCATCACGGAAGCCATAAGAGTGTTAATGGCTATAGATTTTCAACCCGAACGAACCGTAGAATTTATGGCTTATGCAGCAGAAGAAGTAGGTCTTCGGGGTTCTGAAGAAATTGCCATTGATTATAAAGATCGTAATGTAAATGTTAAAAGTGTGGTACAGCTTGATATGACCAACTATGCAGGATCATCAGAAGATGTTTACCTTATGACAGACACTTATACCGACAACACTTTAAATAATTTCCTCATGCAATTGATGGATCATTATAACGCCTCTGGTACCCATCAGTTAACTTACGGAACATCTATATGCAATTACGGTTGTTCGGATCATTATAGCTGGGCACAACAAGGGTATGCGGTTTCTTTCCCCTTCGAAGCTTCTTTTGGTGATCACAATCCCAATATTCATACTCCAAATGATACCTATGAAAACAGCCCTCTTCCCAATGCAACTCATGCCGCTAAATTCACTAAACTGGCCTTAGAATACATAATTGAAACCGCCAAATCTGCTGATGGAACAGATAACTGTTATACCCCTTCATCCCTTTCCGCTTCCAATATTACTACCACCTCTGCCGAACTGTCCTGGTCTATGGTAAATGGCGCTGAGAACTATTCCCTTCGTTACCGCTTGCAAGGAGAGGATCAATGGAATACGCTCTCTGAAATACAGTCAGCAAACTATAATTTAGAAAATTTATCCCCGGAATCAGATTATGAATTCCAAGTCCAAACAATCTGTGCCAGCCAAAGTTCTGCTTTTTCTTCCTCCCAATCATTTTCCACCCTTTCGGAAAACCAATTACCTGTTTATTGCCAATCTTCCGGGTCAAATACTTATTATGAATGGATAGAAATGGTGGAATTAAATGAAATTTCAAATACCTCTGGATCAGACAATGGATATGGAGATTATAGTAATCAAGTAGCAAATGTTTCGCCCAACACCCAATATCAATTAACTGTTAAGGCAGGGTTTAGGAGCCAATCCTATTTGGAGTATTGGAAAGCCTGGATTGACTTTAATCGAAATGGAACCTATGAAGCATCTGAGGAAGTCCTCAATACTAGTAGCAGTAGTAGTGCTAATATTTCCATCAATTTTACTGTTCCGACGGAAGCCAGTCTAGGAAGGACAGGTATGCGGATAAGTATGCGCTACAATACAGGACAGGCTTCTTGTGATAACTTCAATTTCGGGGAAGTAGAAGATTATGCTATCCAAATAAATGAAAACACCTTTGCAGCTAGAAGCAATAGTGAAAAAAATCACAGCTCAATTACTATAGATAGTAAAGTTGAAAATCTGATTGTATACCCTAACCCTGTTCACGACAATTTCTTTCATTTGAATTTAGAGAAAGATTCAAAGATTCAATCCATTAAATTATTTAATAATTTGGGACATGAAGAGAACCTCAAAATTATAAGGAACGAAGAGAAGATAGATATTGGTAATTTGAAAAATGGAATATACTTTATCCATATCCAATTTGAAGAAAGACTTGAAATTCTCCGATTCGTCAAAGGCACAAATACCATAGATAAATAGGTTAGGCTACCTATCGAATCCTATTTAGTAAAATGAAATAAATACCTAATTCGATATACATTTGTAGTTGACATCCATATAAGCAACACTTTTAAGGCACGGTTTCTTTAACCGTGCCTTAAAAGTGTGTGGCCGGGTTAATTTTTTCACCTCTAAACCTATCCATTCGTGTTTCACATTCTTGATCAAAAGCGCATTTTCAAATTTAACCGAACCCAAGAAAAACACCTCCACCAGGGAAAGCTTTTAACTTCGATTAAATGCCCTTTTGGGGAATGTACATTTCCTCTTTCATTTCATTATTTTCTTTCCGTTTCACCGCAATCCTATTCGCCCCCTTTTATGAAGAAATTTCCATTTAGCCCTGCTTCACTAACAAAGCTGAATAAGGCGAATGGGGAGTCCTGACGACCCCTTAAATCAATTTT
>NZ_SMMB01000733.1 GCF_009711365.1 Xanthovirga aplysinae
TTAAGGAATACATGAAAAATTACATTACTCCTCTTTCTTTCAAACTACATAAATTAGAGGAAAAGGGATATGTAAATCGCTATGTGATGACGGAAAAAGGAATGAAATGCAGCGAAACAGGGGTTTATTATCAGCCAGAGGAAATGTTAATCCTTGCCGAGTACAGATTCGAAGAGGAGTCCGATGCTGGAGATTCTTCAATTGTATATGCTGTGGAAACCACAGATGGTCAAAAAGGGACTGTCATTAATGCTTATGGCACCTATGCAGATCAAAAGGTGGATAATTTTATGATGAAGGTTCCTGTTTCCAGAAAAGCAGCCTAAGGAAATAATATATTTAATAATGAAAAATTAATAATGAAGAGGTAGGAAAGATGTTTTCATCCCATTAAATATCTATATTATTAAATCTTCATTATTAATTATCTCTTTGAGGCCAGAAGATACAAAACTGCCATTCGAACGGCTACACCATTTTCAACCTGATCCAAGATAATAGCCTGATCAGAATCTGCGACATCAGAATTTAATTCTACTCCTCTATTAATTGGTCCGGGGTGCATGACAATAATTTCTTTATTAAGAGAATCAAGCATTTTCTTATTGATCCCATAATAAAGGGAATATTCCCTAAGAGAAGGAAAATATTTAATTTGTTGTCTTTCTAATTGAATTCGCAGAACATTGGCTATATCGCACCATTCTAAGGCCTTTCTGACATCCAATTCAACTTTTACACCTAATTCAGCAATATATTTAGGTAATAAAGTAATTGGCCCACAAACCATCACTTCTGCCCCTTGCTTCTGTAAAGCGAAAATATTTGATAAAGCCACCCGCGAATGTAAAATATCCCCTATAATAGCTACCTTTTTCCCAGCAAGATCTGTACCCAGCCGCTCACGCATGGAGTAAGAATCTAAAAGGGCCTGTGTGGGATGTTCATGAGTTCCATCACCTGCATTGATAATATTGGCATCTATATGCTGAGAAAGAAAATGAGGTGCTCCTGGACTTGAATGACGCATCACTATCATGTCCACTTTCATTGCCAGGATATTATTAACCGTATCAAGTAGCGTCTCTCCTTTTTTTACTGAGGAAGAAGAAGAGGAAAAGTTAATCACATCAGCAGAAAGGCGTTTCTCAGCTAATTCAAAAGAAAGGCGAGTACGAGTGGAATTCTCAAAAAACACATTAGCAAGGGTAATGTCCCTTAGGGAGGGAACTTTCCTTATTGGGCGATTAATAACTTCTTTAAAATTATCTGCTGTTTCAAAAATCAATTCCAGATCCTGAGGTGTCAGATCTTTAATTCCTAAAAGGTGTTTTGTACTCAGCTCCTCCATTATTGCTCTTTATTGACTAACCAAACATTATCCTCCTTAGCCCCCTGCACTTTCCATTCTACCAGGACCCGTTCAGAAGCCAGTGTATTCACTTCTTTTCCTACATACCGTGGTTCAATAGGTAAGTCCCGACTATACCTCCGGTTTACTAAAGTCAACAACTCTACTTTTTGGGGCCGTCCATAGGCATTCATTGCTGAAAGTGCAGCCTGTACCGACCGGCCAGTAAATAAGACATCATCCACCAGTACTACACTTTTATCTTCAATAAGAAAAGGAACAGATGTAGCATTAGCCTTCAAAGGTGTCTCTCTTCGCCTAAAGTCATCTCTAAAAAAAGTGATGTCCAGATAACCAAGCTTAATTTCTTTCCCCAAATAGGTTTCAAGAACACTTTTTAGACGATCGGCCAAATATTTTCCACGAGGCTGAAGACCCAGAATCACAGTATTTTCAAACTGCTCATGGTTTTCAATCAGCTGCTGACAAAGTCGCTGGATGGTAATCTCCAGCAAACGGCTGTCAAATATTTGTCTTTTCTGCATAATTGCGGCAAATATATGGAAAAGTATCTTTTGCTTTTAAAGGCTGGATTAAAATTTTTGATTAAGTACAAAAATGAACAGAAAAAATAGCATTTACTCCCCTGAAAGGTAATTCCTATTTCTTTAATTCTAACTCAATACCTTTAATTATTTGTAGCCATCCCGTGAGCTTCAAAATTATAACTCACCTTATTGATATAAAAAACCTTTCTAGTTCCACTGGATTCAGAATCATTTCGGTTAACCCGTTGAACACCGTATACAAAAAAGTAATCCCCATACCATGGCTCCATTTGGCCATAACCATCATCATTATTCCTTAATTCATCGGTTTCATGCTTAAGCTTAATATTTACAGCTTCTTTTTTTTGAAGCACCTCATTTCCTTTAATGAGTTTCACATGAATTTCATCACTTTGCTTGTACATCAATGCTGTTAGATCTTTATAAAACAAAGGGAAAATATGTTCCTTTAGATAAAAGGATTTAAGATCATCTATTTTCATCACATTATCCCATAATAGCTCACCCCTTTCGTTAAAGCAAGCAATAAAACCATGAGAATACTCAAACCCCTCAAATGTTTTATTATCATTAAAATTAATCCTGCGACGATAAAAAGAAGGCATCATGAAATACCGTGAGGACTGCTCTCTACTATATTTTGGGTCATAAATTTCTCCTAAAAGGTAATAATTCCCTTCTCTTTCCACCATATCATGCAACCAGACCCTCTGATCTATTTTAGGCATTTTACCACTTTTAAGTTGCAGATCTGCTTTTTCCTTTAACTTTTGGGCCCGGTTTTCTTTCAAATAATTAAAATAGTTAGTAAAAGCTCCATAACTATGAATTTTATCCACTTTCAATTGACCTCGGTCTAAAACAAAAAAAGCCAAACCTCTAGAACGCTCCTGGTTTCCGTTACTGAATGGGCCAGCAATAACTTGATTTCCCCCATTAAAGGTAGAGGCTTCTCCACTGAGCAAATATCGGTCCTCACCAGCCGTCAACCTACTTGTATTTAAATGTTTGCCAAAAGCATTGTATGAATTCACCGTTAAAATAGAGTTTCCCGAAGATCCTTTTTCCTGGAGCAATACGGTAAAAAATTGTTTTTCTTTATCCGAACTTAAATCAGTAAGCTTGCTTCGATCTTTATAAACTCCTTGAAGCACCTTCACCTTTTTATTTTGAAGGTTAAAATGCATCACCACCGGCCGGTTTTTGGTGTTTCCACCTAACAAAAGGTTATCACCCATAATTTCCAACCTTTCAAGAGTAACGGGAAAGGGTTTATCCACCGCTACTTCCATTACCTCCTGATCGTAGGAAAATTTATAAAGTCTAAAATTATCTTTGCTAAAGCTTCCTTCCTCAAATAATAAATAAAAAGCCTCCTCATTTGCGGCATAGCCACTTAATTCAAAATAGGATTTAATTGGACGTTCCATCTTCCATACTTCCTGAAGGCTAGTGTCCATACGGATAATTTCCCAATCTCTGGTGCCCTCCGAAAAGTTTCTTTTTTTAATAGGCCTAAAAAGAATAATACCTTTTTCACCGGCAGAAACCACATAAAAGTCTTTATCCTCCCAGGTCATTTTTAATTCCATCCTTTGGGGCTGTATCAATTGAGCCGTCAATTCATGACTTTCCAAAAATCCAATA
>NZ_SMMB01000774.1 GCF_009711365.1 Xanthovirga aplysinae
TAATAGGAATTCCCTTTGGTTTACAATCTTTTAAATTGGCCTTTGCCAACCTTGCTCCATTTGGAAAAGAGCTTGAGGCCAATGATAAGGATTCGCCAGCCCTTTACTTAGTTGGAAATGTGCTGTGGATTATTTTCGGAGGACTTTGGATTTCCTTAACCCATTTGTTTTTTGGGATATTACTTTGCTTGACGGTTATAGGGATCCCTTTTGGAATTCAACATTTCAAGTTAATGCGTCTTAGTTTTACTCCCTTTGGTTATGATTTGAAATAGAAAACAGAGCTTTTGTGCTCTGTTTTGGTTGGTGAATTTTTTATACAGACAATTCAACAAAATAGCCGCTAAATTTTCTTAGGTTGATCACTCGTTCATCCTCAAAAATAAGGTATTGACCCTTTATTCCCATTAAATTGCCTTCAAATTCTGGGGTTTTGTCCAGGTTAATACTTTTTACTTTGGTAGGGTATGCCTGTACCGGATAATGGATTTCTGTGATTTCTGATGATGAGTGAAAATATTGTTGGAATTCTTCTGGAATTAATTGCTTTATTTTTTCTTTTTCCTCCATTAGGTCGGTGTCTTCGGCCAAAATATTTTTTAACATTTTCTGCCAATGAGTTTTATCAGAAAGGTGATTTTTTAGCGCAACTTCAATGCAGCCTGCTAAGTATCGATTGGGGGTCTCTGCCAATGTTAAAGCTTTCCATGCTCCTTGGTCAATCCAGCGGGTAGGGATTTGAGTGTCACGGGTTACTCCAACCTTTAGTGCACTGGACAAGGCTAGATAAACGGTATGGGGTTGAAGGTGGTTGTTTTTTTCCCATTCTGGATCTCTTCCAATACCTTCATGAGCGCGACAAAGCTCCGGACGAATGATACATTCGGAGTTCTCTGGTGCATTGATGAAGCATGGGTAGCAAAATCCCTGACCAAAAGCTTTTTTAATCTTTCTCCCACAAACAATACAATTGATCTGGCCGGAATAGGCCATGTGTATAGGGTGGCCAATAAGCTCATTCATGTCCACTATTCCTTCGTTCATTTGCAGTTGGTACCTGACAGGCTCCTGCAACTGGACTTTCATTTTTTGTAAGTTTCCTGTATACTTCATGGGACGCAATATACAAAGCTTAAACGATCCTGTAATTATTCCTTTCAGATTTTCCTGTATTTGCAGCGGGTCGAACTTAAAAGGATTTTAAAAAGTTGTAGGGTAAAAAATGAAAATACACGCATGGAGGAAGGGAAGATTTCTGCTCAGGGGTGGACTTTGGCTTTTAGGGGAGCACTATTGGTGTTAATGGGGGTGTTGATTTTTAGGTATCCAGTTGAAGCACTTGTGAGTTTTGTAGTGTATTTAGGAATTTTGTTAGTGGTGGAAGGCCTGTTAAGCATCATATTCTCTTTTCGGATGAACACTGAGTCCTTTCCTCGTGGACTGCTTCTTCTTTTTGGGGTATTGGATTTGATCTTTGGAACACTATTTCTCACTCATCCTATTGCAACGGTGGGTGTGATCCCCTTTGTCTTGGGTTTTTTCCTGATTTTTGATGCCATTATCCAGTTCTTCTATGCATTTTCCCTGCTTTGGATGAGAATAAATTTTGGGAGTTTGGGAATATTGTCTGGAATCATCACCCTTATTTTGGCATGGATAATATTGGCTATTCCTAAAGCGTCGGTTATTTATATTGGGTCTGCTATGATTGTGATGGGAGTTTTCTACCTTATTTCTTCCTTTGGAGTCAATATGCTCCGTCATGCGTTTTCGGATTAATGGTCTTCTTTGAGTAAGATTTTTCTTAAAAGTAATGCTGAAGAAAACTATGAATTAAGAGCTTTCTATTTTTTTGGCTGAATTCCTTCAAGAGCAAGAGTTTAATTATAAAGGTTAAAGATTTTTTGTTTAGTAGTTAGTCAATGATTACAAGCCCTTTCCTGAATACTGTTCTGGTGCTTTTTTATTGCTCTCCTTTAGTTTGAACCATGGTTGAATTTTTTGAAAAATATTGGAATACTCTTAATGGTGGATTTTTAGGTTGTTAATATTGGTTTTGAGAGGATAGGTGACTGTATTTACCTATTTATTTGTGTTTTTTATTACTTTTTAATAAAAAATTACTTTTTAACTGTGACTTTTAAAGATTTTTTCATTAGTAGTGTAAACCAAAGACAAAAGACATTTGAAAAAACCATTCCATTTAGACGAACAACAGATCCTAATTGAACAGGAATGGGTGAGGTCTGCTCAAAGTGATTCCCGTCACTTTAGTCGTTTATATGACAGGTACTTTGAAGGTATCTTTAATTTTTTGTATAGACGTAGTGGAATAGAAGAGGTGGCTGCAGACCTCACTTCTCAGACTTTTCTGAAAGCTCTTCAAAATCTCCATAAATATAAATATAAAGGGGTTCCTTTTTCTGCATGGTTATTTAGAATTGCAGCAAATGAAGTAAATGCCTATTACAGAAAACGTCAAAAAAGACTTGTGTTTAGCCTGGAAGAGTCTATGCTTTACGAAATTTTGGAAGTTTATGATGAAGATTATTTTGGGGAAGAAGACATTAATCAAATGGTTTTATTTCTAAAAGAATTACCAGCGGAAGATGTGGAAGTATTAGAGCTTCGGTTCTTTGAGGAGAAAGGTTTTAAGGAAATTGCCTACATTTTGGAGGTTAGTGAGAGTGGGGTGAAAATGCGGGTATATAGAGCATTAAAAAAACTGCGTCGATTTTTTAACAAGAAAGACAAAAAAGAGGGATGACCAAGCACGATATACGGATAAGAAGAAACAAGCTGAGTTCACGGAAGATTCAGAGTTTTAAAGATTATAAGGGGTTAATGCAGGCCCATAGAAAAAAACGAAAAGCAAAGACGTTAAGAGCTACATTGGTAATGCTATTGTTGCTCATGTTTACACTGTTATTGTTCTATTTTAGGTCTACTAGCTTTTAATTAGTAGAGGAAGACTAGTTCAATCTTCCTTTAGAATTCCATTATTTTGTAGATTTTCAATATCCCCCATGGGGTCTAAATATTTCTCAACCTAAACTTAATTACATATGGAAGTGAAGAAAAACCCAAAAGCAGATTTGAAAAATCAGTATGGAATGTTGTTGGCCCTAGGCGTGGTTGTTAGTTTGAGTTTAATTATCACGGCATTTGAGTGGAAAACCGTAAATAAAGGCCCTTTGGTGGATTTTTTTTTAATGCCAGATGATGGGATTGAGATTGAAAATATTCCAATCACCGAATTTAAAAGGCCTAAACCTCCCAAAGTTATGCCAATTATAAAGCCGGTGGAGGATGAGAAGGTATTAGAGGAGGATAAATTTGTAATTGATGATGAGGAAGTGGTAGAAGTCATCGGGGAATTTAAAGATTTTGTTGAGATCAAAGATGAAGAAATTGTAGAGCCTCCATTTGTATTGGTTGCAGAGGTCCAACCAGAATATAAGGGAGGAATGAGAGCATTTTATGATTTCGTGGGTAAAAACTTGAAATATCCTCCCCAAGCTCGGAGAATGGGGATTGAAGGAAGGGTTTTTGTGAGCTTTATTGTAGATAAAGATGGGAGTATAGTGGAGGCTGAAATATTGAAGGGAATTGGTGCAGGCTGTGATGAAGAAGCACTTAGGGTGATTTCTAATTCTAAAAAATGGTTGCCAGGGAAGCAAAGAGGACGTACAGTCCGTGTAAAAATGTCACTTCCGATTATCTTTAAACTCCAATAAGAGGATGATTTAATATCTGTATCTTGATTAAGAAGTATTTTGGGAGTTTTCTTATCCCATTGAATTCAGTTTTCTTCCAAAAATTCCTTTTAATAAAGGCTCAGATAATTGCTGTAGGGGAAGGATTCGAACCTCCACGA
>NZ_SMMB01001137.1 GCF_009711365.1 Xanthovirga aplysinae
AAAAGGGTTTGGATAAGATTCGTCTTAAAGATGTGTTGTGTTAACCTTTAATGATTAGAGATCCCCAGATTCCTGTTGTTCCTTTAAAAGGTAAATGTTTTTTGTTTTTTCAATGAGGTTGGATTTTCTGGTTAACCTTTTTTTTTATTTAAGTTTGCTGGAATAAAAAATGACGGAGTGTAGGATAATCCCTGATTAGTAAGTTTGACTGAGCTTTTCGAAAAATAGGTTATTGAAAGATTATTATTGGAGGAGCATGAAAATTCTTCCCACTCTCTTATATTTGAAATGTTAAACATAAAAACACCCAAGTAGCACTGCTTTATAATAATGCTGAAAAGGGGATTTGGGAATTCGGCTACTGAAAGCAACTATTTTTAGACGATAATTGGATATGCAATTTGCCAATTGGAAGAGGAGGAAGCGTGGCTTTTACCTAAATCTTTTTTATTGTGAGCGGGAGAAAATGAATAATTTGCTAAATTTGTGTTTTAAACCATAAAACAGATATGTTGGAATTTGAGAAACCCATAGCGGAACTGGAGGCTAAATTGGCTGACATGAGGCATCTGGCCGAAGCGAATAAAGTGGATGTGTCAGAAGCCGTTGCTTCGCTGGAGGAGAAGATCGAACGCCTTAAAAAGGAAACATTTGAAAATCTTACCCGCTGGCAAAGGGTACAATTGGCTAGACACCCCGACAGACCTTATACTTTGGATTATATATATGCAATGACTGATGACTTTATTGAACTTCATGGTGACCGTACAGTAGCTGATGATAAGGCTATGGTGGGTGGCTTTGCTACAATGGAGGGACAGTCTTTCATGTTTATTGGGCAGCAAAAGGGAAGAAATACAAAGGAACGACAGCTTAGGAATTTTGGAATGGCAAATCCTGAAGGGTATCGGAAGGCTTTGCGTTTAATGAAAATAGCTGAAAAATTTAACAAACCTATAGTTACCTTGATTGATACTCCTGGAGCCTTTCCAGGCCTAGAGGCTGAGGAAAGAGGTCAGGGAGAAGCTATTGCTCATAACCTGAGGGAAATGTTTATGTTAAAAGTACCAGTTATTTGTATAATAATTGGTGAGGGAGCTTCTGGTGGGGCTTTAGGGATTGCAATTGGAGACCGAGTGCTCATGCTTGAAAATTCCTGGTATTCTGTAATTTCTCCAGAAAACTGTTCTAATATTTTGTGGAGAACTTGGAATTATAAAGAGCAGGCTGCTGAAGCACTGAAATTAACGGCAAATGATATGTTTTCCAATGGGCTAGTAGATGGCATTATCAAAGAACCATTAGGTGGGGCCCATACAGCGCTCTCGGAAGTGGCTGAAACCTTAAAAGAGACAATTTTTAAAAATTTGAAGGAACTGAATGCTCAAAGTGCAGAAGAACGCATTAGTGATAGAATGGATAAGTTTGGCGCTATGGGAGTTGTTGCCGAATAAAAAGAGCTTGAATTTGGATTTTGAAACCGTAGGATTTATTTCTTACGGTTTTTTTTATTTAACACGGGCAATCTGATAACTTTACTATTTACAAGTTAAAAGAAACTATTTAGAATTACGCCATACAAAAAGAGGATCTTGTGTATTAAACTTGATGCTTTTTGGCTTTTTGAAATTTTTTTATAAGGTCCTAAACATTTATTTATTGATTATTCTACTATGAAACTACATGTGATAGATACTGGCTTTTTTAAACTGGATGGGGGTGCCATGTTCGGGGTGGTTCCTAAAGTTTTATGGGAAAGAACCAATCCTGCAGATGAAAAGAACTTATGCACCTGGGCAATGCGGTGCTTACTTATAGAGGATGGGAGTAAACTTATTTTAATTGATAATGGCATTGGTGATAAGCAAGATGCTCGTTTTTTTAGTCATTATTATTTGCATGGAGAGGCGTCATTACAAAATTCCTTAAAAAAGGCGGGATTTTCCACAGACGATGTTACAGATATGTTCTTAACCCACCTTCATTTTGATCACTGTGGGGGAGGAGTTCAGTATGCTGGGGAAGGGAAAAAAGAAAGGCTGGAATTGGTATTTAAAAATGCAAGATATTGGTCCAATGATGATCA
This sequence comes from Xanthovirga aplysinae, assembly GCF_009711365.1. Classification (GTDB taxonomy): domain Bacteria; phylum Bacteroidota; class Bacteroidia; order Cytophagales; family Cyclobacteriaceae; genus Xanthovirga; species Xanthovirga aplysinae. Next base: position 2,087 of record NZ_SMMB01001137.1, read on the forward strand.
TTGGAAATGGGCAACCCAACCCAATGCTAGAGAAAAGGCCTCATTTTTACGTGAAAATATTTTGCCTATGGAGGAAAGTGGGCATCTGAATTTTATTTCTGTCAATGAGGGATCCCCTTTTGAATCTTTTGACATTCTTTTTGTAGATGGGCATACCGATAAACAAATGCTCCCAAAAATTAAATATAAAGATAAAACCATAGTTTTTGCTGCTGACTTAATTCCTTCTGTTGGGCATATTCCACTTCCTTATGTGATGGGGTATGATACTCGTCCTTTATTGACTTTAAAGGAAAAGGAATCTTTTTTAAAGGAAGCCGTTGATAATGGGTATATTTTATTTTTTGAGCACGATTCTGTAAATGAATGTTGCACCCTCATCAATACCGAAAAGGGAGTTCGTGTAGACAAGACTTTTAAATTGGAAGAAATACTTTAGAATTGTTCTAAAGGTTTTGTCTTTAAGGTTCCAAAAGGCCTTTGCAGTAAATAGAAAATTCTAAGTCATGTTCATGGGCTCAACCAGAAATTATAGTGAACTAAAGCCTGATTCCAGTTATTATATGTATAGTCCGTATTGATACCTTTTAATTTTTGGACATCATGAATTGAATACATGGATGAAATTGGGGTTAACATTTTCTGGGGGAGGGGCCAAGGGTTTTGCCTTTGCCGGAATTCTTAAAACATTGGATGAGCATAAAGTAAAAATAGATATCCTTTCCGGTTCTAGTATTGGAGCCATGGTTGGTGCTCTTTATGCTTATGGGTTTTCCCCTGACGAGATGTTGAAGATTTTTGGAAAGATTCGTTTATGGAAATATTTTAAGCCTTCCTTTAAACGGGGAGGTTTATTTTCCATGAATTTGCTGGAAGGCCTTTTTCGGAAACATCTTTCTTCTGATGATTTTTCTTCTTTAGAGATTCCATTGGTGGTCACTGCTACTAATGTTCGGACCGGAGAGTTACATTATTTTAAAGAAGGACCTTTAATTCGTCCCGTAATGGCTTCAGCATGTCTGCCAGTAATTTTCCAACCCGTGGAAATTAACGGAGAACTATTTATGGACGGGGGGGTACTTGAAAATTTACCCGTAAAACCCATTAAGCCCATTTGTGATAAGGTTATAGCCCTACATTGCAATCCAATTGATAAGGATTTTAGGGAGCATAAATTATCATTAAGACGCTTGATGGAGCGTTCCCTTTTTATGGCTATTGGCTGTAATGTGAATAGACAGATTCACCTTTGTGATCTTTTTTTGGAACCACCTGGACTGCAACATTACAAGGTGTTCGAGCTTCATAAAGCCGAGGAATTGTTTGAACTTGGATATAAATTTTCTCAGAAAAACATAAACCATATTCTTAATTTGATTTATGGCCAAGTTTAAAATTTTTGTTTCAGGTACTTTTTTAAAGTAAATTGCCGTTTGAAAAAGAGTGGAATTGGGGTTGGTTTGAATAAATTGGTGCTTGTTCCATGAGAAGATGGCCTCTCAAGTATTTCGCTTTTTTCTTAATAACTTATTTTTTGGTGGGGGAGAGAGGTTGGACTTTTTTATTGAAATTTTTTTAAATAGGTATTTATGTCAAGGCTATTGAGATGGTGGTTTTACCGTTCAGGATGGAAGGTGGAGGGGAAATTTCCGGATGATTTTTCAAAATGTGTAGTATGTGCTGCTCCACATACCTCTAATTGGGATTTTTTGTATGGAATTGCTACTATTGATATTTTGGGTTTACACTTTAAATATGCCATTAAAAAAGAATGGACTGATTCCTTACTTGGTCCTTTATTGAAGAGAAGTGGGGCAATAGGAATTGATAGAAAAAAGGGGGAGGTTGCCAGGCAAGGAGAGAAAATTAGTGCTGTGGATGCAATGGTAAATTTGTTTGACGATTATGAGGAATTGTATTTATTGTTGACTCCTGAAGGTACAAGAAGTGCCGTAGATCGACTAAAGACAGGGTTTTACCGTGTGGCCCTACAAGCCAAAGTACCAATTGTATTGTGTTATATTGATTATGGCAAAAAGGTTACTGGGATAGGACCTGTATTTGAGCCAACTGGAAACATGGAAAATGATTTGGAGACTATAGAGCAATTCTTTTCCACCAAAATAGGAAAACATCCGCATAAAGGAATTGGATTTAATAGGAGAAGAAAGAAAGGAGATAAAAAATCAAAGGCCAAGGAATTAATAATGCATAATTGATAAAAATGAGTGAAGAGCGGTAATCATATTGGGAATTTCATTGTCACTCCTCACCCTTAACTATTCACTCTCCATCATTTTCAAAGTCTTTTAAATAGAAACGATCAATTTTAAAATGGCCAGTGCTTCCCATGGATTTTTCAATAGGACGGAAGCCCACCTTAAGATAAAGGCCTTGAGCTTCATCCATTTGTTGAGTTGTTTCTATATAACACTTTTTAAATCCCAGTTTTTTTGCTTGCTCCAAGCAAATATTTAAAAGGGCTTTTCCCAGGCCTTTTCCTCGTACTTCTTTTAGGAAATACATTTTCTGAAATTCGCATATGGTTTCATCCCCTCCTCTTAATGGGGAAATTCCACCTCCTCCCAACACCTTATCCTCTTTTGTAATTACATAATAAAAAGACCGCTCACCTTTATAGGCATTATACATGGATTTTGTCTCGGGGTCACTACCTGCATAGCCTTCACCTTCCGCCCCGTATTCTTTTAAAACATTAAGTATAATATTCTCTATGTAAGGATTGTCTTCTTCACTAATTGGCCGGATAAAATAACCGTTTCCAAGTTCTATCATTTGGCTCATTATTTCACTAAAAAAATATTAAAAAACAACAGATGTAAAAACTGGCAATTGAAGAGTACCAAGTTTCCTTGATTTGATAAGTGTTTATGGATTGAACCCTAATTTGGCGTTTTAAGTTAAACTTTAATCTCTAATTCTTAATTTAAATTAAAAGATAATCCGATTCCAAGTACTTCTTTCCATTGCAAACGGGGCCCTTTCAGGATAGTGTTCCCTTCGGAGTCCGTCATAGAAGTTTTAACATCGTCATCGTAAATAAACTGGGTATTTAGGCTGGCTGAAATAAATTTATTCACTTTCATGGATATAAGAATCTCCCAATTAAAATCCATATTCTGGGGTTTGTAGAGATAATTGGAAAATAACTCCATATTGGTTTGAAGATTGATATTTTCCATAATTTCCTGCTTCAAAAAGAAATTTAAATAGCCTCCAAATTGATGTTGTGCCTTCTGTCCAGGGGTTACGGTATAAAGCCCTTCATTTGCCAGTCGCTCATCATTAACAATAATAGTTCTTCCCGTTAATGGAGAAAAATAGAAAGAAAATTGATCTTTTGGTTTATAATCTAAACCTAGTGAGTAGGTAAGATATGCTGGGGCCATAAAGCGTGAAAAATAGTTTTCCTCCTCCGAATTTTCAAAACCTTTGGCGAACTGGGTTTTAAAGTCGATTAATGTAGAATAATACCATTTATCAACAAAATTTCGTCCAAGTTTAGAGGTGAAATTAATATTGTCGTCGCTCTTGATAGGTTTTTGTCCTTCTTGAAACTGTTTTCCAAAGGCTAAAACCAACCTGTTGGTCCAAGAATACTTTTTCCCATTATAATTCAAATAAGCATCTATCAAAGAGTTTCCTGCAATGGAGTTGGCACCTCCTCCGGCCCAGTTTTTAAAAGTGGCCTGTGAAAAATTTAGGGAAAATAATCCGCCAGCTTTCCAATTTTTTAATGAGTCAGGGGTGCTTTCTTCCTCTCCTTGCTTAGAGTGAGAGTTGGCATCGTTTTTCCATGTTTTAAGAGAATCCAATGTTATATATTGTGCATTAACGGAAAGACCCAAAAAGATCAAAAGATTGCTTAATAGTAAAAAAATGACAGGCTTTTTCATCTATTTAGTATTGTTTAGTCTTATAGGTGCATAAATTAGTTTAAAAAAACAGTACTATACGGCCTTTATAAAATTCTAAATTTAAAGAATTATTTATTAGCGAAAGATTAAAAATAATCTTAGATCATTTTTTCTATACCTCATATTTGAAGGTATAACTTTGATTTTGCAAAGTAACACTTTTAAAATTTAACTTAAGTGAGAGATGGACGCAAAATTTTAAAATTCCCTTTGATCTATCTTTTTTGTATTAAAAGGGTGAAAAATTTAATTTTTCCATGACAAGTGGCTTAATCGAAAAGAAGCTGATTTTTGACTATAAGTGAGAGGTGGCCGGCTTATAGGATAACATAAAAAAATCTTTAAAAAGACAATTTGATGGTTTCCTGTCGGGTTAAGTTAATGAGTCGGTAGATTCCTTTTTACATTCTTTTCTAATTCTTTTTTTCTAAAAGCTGTATTCTTTTTCTTCCAAATTTTTTAGGTGCCGATAAATTGTTGATTTTCCTACTTGTAGTTTTTGAGCTACCTTCATTACATTATGATCATATTTTTGAAGAAAATGATGAATAATTTTTAAGTTGTATTCTTTTAGGGTAAGCTCTTGATCAGTGGAAAATGGTTTTTCATGGGAGTCTTCGAATATCAAGTCTTTTTCCTTGATTTCATTATTGTTGGCCATGACGGCGGCCAATTCAATTATTGATTTTAACTCTCTAATATTTCCAGGATATGAATAGGTAAGTAGTTTCTTCTCAGCTTTTTCACTGAATTTGTAAGATGTTAAATGGTTTTCCTTGCAAAAACCTTCAAGTAATTGTCTGGCAATTTGAAGAATGTCTCTTCCTCTTTCCCTTAAAGGAGGTAAGTATACTGGAATACCTAGTAAGCGGTAATAAAGATCTTTTCTGAAATTTCCTTGCCTTACCTCTTCGGATAAATTGCGGTTGGTGGCTGTAATGACCCTAACATCTAATTTTATGACCTCATTTCCCCCAATTCTTACCAATTCTTTTTCTTGTAGAACCCTTAAAAGTTTACTCTGTAGGTTTAAACTCATTTCACCAATTTCATCCAAGAGAATGGTACCTTTATTGGCCAGTTCAAATTTTCCTATTCTTCTTTTAATAGCTCCACTAAAGGCTCCTTGTTCATGTCCAAATAACTCGCTCTCGATTAGTTCAGGGGGGATGGCCGTTATGTTTACGGCAACAAAAGGGCCATGACACATTTTAGAATTGTCATGAATGGTTTTAGCGGTAATTTCTTTTCCAGTACCCGTTTCACCAAAGATGGATACCGTAATGTTAGTTTTAACAGCCTTCTTTAAAGTAGAAATTACCTTTTTTATAGGCTGACTTTCTCCAATTATTGAGTGACTGAAATTGGCATTGGTTTCTTGGCAAAAATTAATTGATTCTGATTTCTCTGAATCCCTAATGAGATGATTTAAAGCGTTTAAAAGGTTTTGTTTTAATTGCTGGTCCGCTAAAACATAGTCTCTGGCTCCATTTCGAAATGCCTTGGATACCTGTTGGGCATTGTTCACCATTGATACAATAACTATTGGTGTAACAGGGTGAAGTGATGATAATTGTTTTAGCTTTTTTAAATCGAGGTGTTTTTCATTTAGCTGAACTACAATAACCTGTATTGAGTAATCTGCCTTTTTTAAGCAATGGTGCCAATTTTGGGAGCATATCGTTTTATAGTCTGGGTTTAAATTTATGATGTAGTTAAGGGATTTTAGGGTGCCTGGATCTTCGGCATATATTAGTATTCTATTCTTTTCTTTAGACATTCCAATAAGTGGTTTGAAGAACTTTTTTAGGTGGGCGCTTTTAGAAATCAGTAATATAATATTCTAAAAGCGACAAGTGGATGTGTAAGACAGTATTTCGGTTAATTTTGGATTGGATTCGTAACAGGCAGGTTTGAACTTAATTATTTCTTCCTTTAGAATTTTGAAGGGGCTTATTCCTTTTTATTTAATATTTAGGGAATCTGTCAGAAAGTAAATAAAAAATTCTAAGATTCGCCTGAGAATTTGAAGGTAAATTGCCTTGAAGTAATGTTAGAAATGCTAATATTTTAATTTGCGGGGTTCTTTTTTTTCTGTGGTCTGTTTTGGGGGATTTGTTCTATGCCCATAATTATAATTTTTTGGATATGGCTCTTTAGGAATTAGTGGCTGAAGTAAAGGAGAACTAGATAAACTTTTTTCAGAATTGTTACATAGCAGTAAAACTGAAAACTAGAATGTTTGTTTAATTTTTTAATTCAATCATTAGAGGGGAGAATTGGGGGAGTAATGTATTTAGGTTAAAATTTAATTTTTGTCTGTTTTTAACATTAGTTCTTTCTTTTTCTATATATAATTAAATGGAAAAAACGATAAAGTATTTTTATTGAAATTCTTCAGAAAAGATTGATTTATTTGAACTTTAGGACTTAAAATCCCTTTTTTCAGTTTATAGGTGAGGAAGTGGTATAAAGGAGTCCCTTTGAAATGAATTGATTTAAACTACTATTAAATCCTCAAAGCTTCTTTTAATCTTTTTTGCTAAAGTAATGCGAGTTGGGAGGACTTTTAAAACCCGCATGAAGCTTTTGCTCCATGCGGAATTAATAAAATTAAAAGGTCAACAGTATTAGCTCTGATGATTTTTAATCTTCTAAGATCACGATTTTTTCAATGCGGTCTCCTTGACGAATATCATCAATCACTTCTAAACCTTCTACCACCTTTCCGAAGCAAGTATGATTTCTATCCAGGTGTGAGGTATTATCTCTACTGTGGCAAATGAAAAATTGTGAACCTCCAGTGTTTCTTCCGGCATGGGCCATGGATAAAACTCCTCTATCATGATATTGGTTTTCTCCGTCTAATTCACAGTCAATACTATAGCCTGGTCCTCCGGCACCGGTACCGTCCGGGCATCCTCCTTGGATCACGAAATTAGGGATCACTCTATGAAAAGTTAATCCATCATAAAATCCTTTATTTGAAAGATCAATAAAGTTCTTAACA